>NZ_CAJMZF010000007.1:0-249174 GCF_905220245.1 Paraburkholderia sp. J63
GCAGCGGCCAGGACGAAGATTCTGGGCGGCAACGCGCTGCGCTTTTTCGGCTTGCCACAGACGCAAACTGCGTGCGCGGCCTGAGAGCCCGGCACCCGCCGCTACAGGGTCTGTCGTGGTGCGCGGGCAGCGGCAAATCCGTGATACGAAAATCGAATCATTGTTGGAGACCGGAAGTATGCAAAATGAAGACCTTGACCATGGCAATGAAGAAAACACGGTGAATCAACCCTCGCGACGTAATTTCCTTAAAGTGGCGAGCGCTGCCGTGGTGTCGACAGGGATCGGCGCTGCAGCCATCGGGCAGAGCGCTGCCCGCATAGCGTCGGCGACGCCGGTCGGGGAGGCGCCCAAAATTGCGCCGCCTACACCGCCCGCAGGCTACAACATCCTGTTCATATTGACCGATCAGGAACGCTATTTCGACAAGTGGCCCTTCCCGGTACCTGGTCGCGAAATGCTCAAGCGCCGGGGCATTACGTTCTCGAATCACCAGATCGCTTCGTCCATCTGTTCGGCGTCGCGCTCGACGATATACACCGGCTTGCATACCCAGCACACGGGTGTTTTCGATAACGCTGGCGCGCCGTGGCAGCCGGATATGTCCACCGACGTTCGCACGATTGGACACATGTTTCACGACGCCGGTTATCACGCGGCATATTTGGGCAAGTGGCATCTGAGCAGGACCATGGATGAAACCCATGACCCCTATAGTGCGCCGGTGGGTGAGTACAATCACACCATGAAGGAATATGGTTTCGATGACTACTTCGGTGTCGGTGACCTGGTCGGTTGGATACGAGGCGGTTACAACTACGACGGTATCACCTCGGAAGCCGCTGTCAGCTGGATGCGCACTCGCGCTCAAGACTTCAAACGCGAGAATAAGCACTGGTTCCTCGCGGTCAATCTGGTCAATCCGCACGATGCGATGTTTGTGGACACCGACCCGCCTGATGTGAATCTGCAACGCAGCCATGCACCCGTGCTCGGCAATCGGCGGCCGCCCGACGACCGCTTTTACCAGACGAGCTGGGCCAACGTGCCTCTGCCGCCGTCGCGCCGTCAACCGCTCGATGCTGCGGGCCGGCCCGCAGCACACGCCATGTACGGCACCGCCCACAGCAATCTGGTCGGCGCGTTTCCGTTCACCGACGATCGAGTGCGCATCTATCAAGATTATTATTTCAATTGCATCCGCGACTGCGATACGCATGTCGAGCGCATGCTGAAGGCGCTGCACGAACTCAACCTGGATGAAAATACCATCGTGGTCATGACATCGGACCACGGCGAATATGGTGGCTATCACCAGATGGTCGATAAGGGCGGTAGCGCATATCGTCAGCAGAACCATGTGCCGCTCGTCATTAGTCATCCGGCTTATCCAGGGGGCCGGGAATGCCGCGCTCTGACCTCGCACATCGACCTTGCGCCGACCTTGCTGGGACTGACGGGTATGGATCCGGAAGCCGTCTCCAAAGTGGCGGGCAGCGCCGCCAAAGGTCGCAATTTTTCCCATCTGTTGCGAAATCCGGAACTTGCTGAAACGCATGCAATCCGTCCCGCGGCACTCTTCAATTACTCGATGCTTGTTTACTACGACAGCGACTGGATGCTGGCCGAGTTACGGGCCATGCGGGAAAAAGGCGTGCCGCCAGATCAGATTCACAAAAAGATGGAGGCCATGCAACCTCGCCTCGATTTCCGTGGCGCCATTCGCAGTGTGTTTGATGGGCGCTACCGCTTCAGCCGGTATTTTGCACTCACTCATTTCAATCAGCCGACCACGCTTGACGAGTTGTTCGCCCAGAACGACGTTGAACTCTATGATCTAGAGCGCGATCCGGAAGAAATGCAAAATCTCGCGCTCGATCCCAAGGCTAACGGCGAGCGCTTGATGACAATGAATGCAATGCTCAATCAGCGTCTCGACGAGGAGGTCGGTGCGGACAACATCGACTGCATGCCGATACACGACGGTCGAGTACGATTGTATTTTGGCAAGAACTCGAGTAGTTCATAGGTCTTCCCATGAAACCCGGCAGAGGAGACGGGCGCGGCGGCTGCACTCGCCGCCGGGCGCGAACTTCATGCCGTGATACATGCAGCGTAGCGCGTCGCCCTCCTTGTGTCCGAACGACAGCACCACCTGGCGATGGGGGCTAACCCTGGACGCGGGATAGCCCCGATAGCGCGCCGGGCCGCCGCCACGCGACCATGGAAAGACGATGCGATTGTTTTGCCATCCGGCGCGGCGGCTCGACGAGAGTCGCGTCGAAGCCGGCCACCCGATGCCTCCCTATGCTGGTTCGCGTTTCCTCAACGACATGGCGGCCGATAACCTGAGTCCCGGCCAACGCTGGACCAAGCTCTTTCCGCCGAGTGTCGCCGGCCAGTTGCTCGCACGCGATCACCTCGCCGGCAAGCTGACCGATATCGGCAACAAGCGGCTCACGCTCGTCTGCGCGCCGGCGGGATACGGCAAGACCAGCGTGCTCGTGAGCGCGTTCAACCGGCTTCGTGCGCTCGGCAGCGAACCCGGATGGATCAGCCTCGATCACGACGACAACGATCCGGCGCGCTTCGTCTCGCACTGGTGCGCAGCGGCGAGGCTCGCGGAACCGGGCGCGCTTGCCCGCGTGCCGATGCAGATGCTGATGGCCGGGTTCATCGACCGTCTCGGCGAGCTCACGCAACCGTCGTTCATCTTTCTCGACGACTATCACCTCGTCTCCGATCCTTCGATTGCGGCGCTCGTGAACGCGGTCTTGCAGGCGCCGCTCGACCGGCTGCATATGGTGATCGCGACACGCGACGCGAACCATCTCAAGCTCGGCCGATTGCGCCTGAACGATCAGCTTCAGACCATCACGGCGACGGAGCTGGGCTTGTCGGCCCACGAGACGCAGGCGCTCTTCTCGCGAGTGGCGCGCATTGACGTAGCGCCGGCGCAGATCGAGCGCATCCGCGAGAAGACGGAGGGCTGGGCCGCGGGCGTGCAGTTGCTGGCGATCGCGATGCGCGACCGGCCCGACGCGGCGCATTTCGTCGAAAGCTTCTCGGGCGAGCATGCGAGCGTCGCGGACTTTCTCGCCGAGGAGGTGTTTCGTCTGCAGCCGGGCGAGGTGCAGGCGTTTCTGCTCGCGACCTCGGTGCTGTCGCGTTTCGACACCGCACTGGCGGAGGCCGTGAGCGGGCTGTCCAACGCGCGCGAGATGCTGACGCGGCTCGAGCACGCGAACCTGTTCATCTTTTGCCTCGACGACGAGCGAAGCTGGTATCGCTATCACCATCTGTTCACGGACTTCCTCAGGCGCAAGCTGCGCGAGGAGCACCCCGGGCTGCTGCCGGTGCTGCACGCGCGAGCGAGCGAGTGGTTCGCGGCGCACGGCCATGCAGTCGAGTCGATCGAGCATGCGTTCGGCGCCGGACAGATGCTGCGCGCCGCGCAACTGCTCGATCAGCACAGCCAGCGTCTCATCTCGGGCGGCCGCTCGGCGGAGTTGATGTCGTTCGCGTCACGCCTGCCCGACAGCCTGCTCGACCAGATGCCGGGCGCGGTGCTCGACGAAGCGTGGCAACTGATCGCCTGCTGGCGGTTCAGCGAGGCGCGCATCCTGCTGGACCGCGTGGCGAAGCTCATCGCAGAGCGCTCAGCCGCCGCCACCACCGATGCGCAGCATCGCGACGCGGCCTTTTTGCGCAGCAAGCTGTCGCATCGCGAACTCGTGCTGGCCGTCACGCGTGACGACCTGCCGCTCACGCTGCGGCTCGCCGAGGACTGGCTGGCCGCGGATTCGATCCACGAGCCCGTCATGCGGGCGACGGCCAGCTCGATCGCGAACCAGGCGCGGCGCGAGTTCTATCGCTGGGATGGCATCGCCGCTGCATCGAAGGCGCTGGGCGAGCAATACGTGCAGGGCGGCGGCTATTTCTCGTCGGTCTATCACGATTGCGTGTGCGGGGCCGCGTTCTTCGCGCGCGGCGAGTTCGCGGCCGCCGAGCAGCATTATCGGCGCTCGCACCAGACCGCCGTCGAACTGCACGGCGAGCGCTCGGCACTCAGTGCGTTTCCCGCGGCCATGCTGGCCGAACTGCACTACGAACGCAACGAGCAGGCCGAGGCTGCACAACTGCTGCGCGCGCATGGGATGTCGGCGGACTTCGGGCTCGTCGACAAGCTCGTGGCGGGCTTCGTCACGCGCGCGCGTCTCGCCTGCCTGCGCGGGCAGACCGACGAAGCGGAGCGTGCGCTCGACGACGCCTCGTATTTCGCTACGGAGTACGAATTTACGCGGCTGCAGGTTCACGTCCTCGGCGAGCGCGTGAGGATGCGCGTCGCGGAGGGCGACGCGAAGGCGGCTGGCCGCTTGCTGCTGGAGTCGCGCACCCCGTCGCTGCCTGCGTTGAAGATGCAGCCGGGAGAAGGCGTCACGAGCACCGACGAACTGTTCGCGACGGCGCATGCGCGTGCGTGGATCGCGAATGGCCGCGTGGGCGATGCCGTCGCGCTGCTGAGGCCGTGGCTCGCGTGGTGCCGCAGCCGTCACTGCATACGCTCCGCTATCCGTCTTTCGATGCTGCTGGCGGGCGGCTATCTGCGCGACGGCAACCGGCTCGCAGCCCAGCGCACGCTCGTGCAAGCCCTGAAGCTGGGCGAAAGCGGACCGTTCGTTCGCGCCTATCTCGACGAGGGAGGCGAAGTCGTGCAGGCGCTCTCCGAGCTCGGCGCCGTGGCGGTGGCACAGCATCCGTTCGACTGGCGGCATCTGCAAGCCGTGCTGGCGGCGCACGGCGACACCGGCCGGGCGGGACTGGCCGCGCCGCCCGCGAGCGCCGGAGCCGTTCGCGAGCAGATATCCGAACGCGAGTTGCAGATCATCCGGCTTGCGGCGCAAGGACTGCCCAACGGCGAGATCGCGGGCTCGATGTGTCTCGCCGAAAGTACCGTCAAGTGGTACTGGCAGCGCATCTTCGACAAGCTCGATGTCAGGCGGCGCGTGGATGCCGTCAAGCAGGCGCGCCAGCTGCACTGGATTCGCTGATTTCGCCGGGCCGCGCCAGGCGGCCTGCATTCGCTTTCTTCTCCTGCTGGGTTCTTCCCCCTCCTTCCTGTCACACGCGTACGCCTGGCGGCATCGGGTTAGCACGCATCGCCGCCAACCTATTTGGCTGGTGACGCCCGATTTGCGGTTCGCAACAATCCACGTACTCGACGCGCGCCCCGGCCGGTGATGGTGCTTGCAGTGGGCATCGGCGTGGACTACGCGTTCTTTATCTACAACCGCTTGCAGGGCCATCTCGCGGCCGGAGAGTCGACGGCGAAGGCGCTGGAGCACGCGATTCTCGAAGTCGGCATGGCGATGGTCTTCACGGCCGTGACGCTCGACCGTCTGTTTCCTCGCCGAAAACCCGCGCGCGGGGTGTGCTGAGCCACTGGTGCGAAGATCGCGCGCAATCTCTACACCATTTTTCCCGGTGCGAACAACACGCTCTATGTGGAGTGCGAACAAGGCCGCGTGTTGCGTTCGATGGATGCCGGCCGGCACTGGGACACTCAGGAGTTCGGTGACGGCGCTCGTCGTTCGCGAGGACCGGAGCGCGGTCGCCGCTGGGCTGGACGGCATCTCGATGTCGAGCCGAGACGGCGGCGCCACCTTCACCGGCGCGCAGCGGCCGGACCGGACTGCGTTCACGGCCGTGGTCCAGGGCAAGGGAAAGCAGGTGGTGACGTTCACGGCGAACGGTCCGCAAATGCAGCGTGAGTGAGATACGCGGGCCATTAACCGGCGAAAAGTAGTTCGCTTGTTCTGTGCGCGGCGGATATGCAGGTATGCGCGCGCTTTACCATCATTCCATTTAAAGAGGTGATTCATGTCTAACCCCAGAAAAGTCCTTGTGATCGGTGCCGGCATTGGCGGACTCGCTGCCGGTGCGCTGCTGGCGCAAAAGGGCATTGAAGTCGATATCGTCGAGATCCGTCCTGACTCCAATGTGCTCGGCATCGGCATCAATCAGCCCGCCAACTCGCTGCGGGTACTCGAGCGCATCGGCGTGCTGGACGAAATCTGCGACGCGGGCTTTCAGTATGCCGAATGGCGTTACAACGATCAGGATGGCAAACTGATTGCAAGCTGCCCATCGAACATGGGCGACGACGGGATTCCCGCCAACAACGCCCTCGCGCGCAAGGATCTGCATTCGATCCTGATCGGCGCCGCGACGCGTGCCGGCGTGAACATTCGATACGGCCTCACGATCGACACATTCGACAGTCTTCCCGATCGGGTTGAGGTCACGTTGACCGATGGCGTTCGCGCTTCATACGACCTCGTCGTCGCGTTTGACGGCGTTAACTCCGCGATACGCAGGCAGTTGTTCGGAACGGCGTACGAGCCGGTGTATACCGGCTATTCGGTCTGGCGCGTGCTGGCGCCGAGACCCAGGGACATCACCTGCATCAACCTGTTCCAGTCGATCGGTGCCAAGGCCGGAGTGATTCCGCTCAGCGAGGACTGGATGTACCTGCTCAACGTGACGCCCGAGCCGGAGGTGCGCTATCGGCAGGAAGATTTCGTCGAGATGTTGCGAGAGCGTCTCCAGACCTTTGGCGGACTGGTTGGCGAAATTCGCGACCAGCATCTCAAGGCCGATTCGAACGTCGTCTACAGTCCGCTTAAGGAGTGCATGCTGCCCGAGCCCTGGTTCAAGGGGCGTGTCGTCGTTTGCGGTGACGCGGCGCACGCATGTTCGCCGCATCTGACCCAGGGTGCGGCTATGGCGCTCGAGGATGCAATGGTCCTCGCCGAGGAACTCGTCGCCGACCGCAGCCGGTCTGTGGAACATACGCTCGGCGTGTTCATGCGGCGCCGCTATCCGCGCGCGCGCTTCGTGCAGGACGCCTCGCACCAGATTCTCGCCGACGAGATGGCCGTCACGGCCGACAACCTGGCCGCGGCCCGCATGAAGATGGTGGCCGATCTACCTCGCCACATGGCCGCCGCCGACGCGTTCCTGAATCAACCCGCGTAGGCCGAACGCTGCTTGAACGATTCTTGCCGGCGTTCTTCGCAGTCGCGGCTTTCCCGTCGAGCAGCCGCAGAGGCCATGCGTTGTCCGTTGCATGCGCGCGCTATCCCGATGTTGCCTTTGCTATGAGCAACGCTTGAACGGAGAGCCGGATGTGCTGAGAGGTGCAAGTCCGGTTCGGGGAGGAGAGGCCGGGGGATAGCCCGACTACGCCCGGTCTCTTACTCCACTTTCGACGTGGCAAGGCTGGCTTTACGTGGCGTTCGTGATCGGTCAGTTGCGTACGCAACGAAATCCCGCATACACATACTGATAATGCGGCTGAAACCAGTTACGGAACGTCGGGCGCACCATGCAGTCGGCGGTGCGAGCGGAACCGCCTTTCATCGAATAATGCTGGCCATCGAAGAAGTTCGCCGAATAGCCTTCGTAGAAAGGAAACGGCTCGAATCCAGGCAACGGGCCGAACACCGTCGACGTCCATTCCCAGCCATTGCCGTATAGGCCCTCCACGCCCCAGGTGCTAGCGCTGTCCGGCGTCGCGTCCACGGCCACGGGGTTCCAGTTCCGGAAGTCGAAGTTGTCGGTGGCGCCCGGCAATGCGCCGTGTGCCGCGCGCTGCCATTCGGCCTCGGTCGGCAGCCGTGCGCCGCGCCAGCGCGCGAAGGCGCTGGCTTCCGCATGGCTCACATAGACAGGCCACGCGAGCGGCAGCGGAATGTCTTCGAACATCGTGCGCAGGCGCCAGCCGCTGCCGTCGCGTACCCAGAAGACCGGATGCTCGATGCCTTCCGCCTCCTTCCACGCCCAATCGGCGTCGCCCCAGAGATCCTTGCGCCGATAGCCGTCATCGGCCATGAAATCGAGCCAGGCGCCGTTGGTCACCATGTAGCGGTCGATCTCGAACGCCTCCACGTCCACCTGCTGCTCGCCGAATTCGTTGTCCCAGCCGAAGACGCCGCGCTCGTGCGTCATGCCGAGCTCGGTACGGCCGGCCGGCACGCTGACCATCGACGGCGTGGCCATGTAAAGGTGATCGGCAATTTCGCGTGCCTCGGCGGGGGCGAGCTTCTGTGCAAACGGCAGTTGATGGAGCATGTAGGCGAGCGTCTCGACGTGCATCAGACGATGCTCGATCGCCACGTTGAGCAGCTGCGCCGCGGTGTCGTGCTGCGAAGCGCCGGGCGGCAGGTCGAGCGCGGCGAGCTGCGCGTCGATGCGCGTGCGGGCGTCGCGAGCATAGTCGCGCACTTCGTCTGGGCGCGGCCAATCGGCGGGCGTATCGGTGGGCAGCGCACCGTCGACGGGGTCGATGCCAAAGGCGAATAGCTGGTCGAGGCGCGGATCGGCGGACGGCAGGTCGAACAGACGCTTGTCGAGGAGATTGCGGTCGAACGCCTCGAGATGGCCGACGTAGAACACGATGCGGTGACGCTCGCGGATCGGGCGCTCGTAGAGGAATTCGGGCTTGACGATCGCGAAAAGCGCGTCGCTGGCGGCACGGGCGCGGGCGAGACGTGCGGCGAGCGTGGGCGAGGACGGGAGCTGCATTGCGGCGAGTCTCCTGACTTGAGCGGTGAACAAGACTTTACCGCTGCGCAGGAGTCATGCCAACGTGTTGCGAATGACAGCGCGCCGCCGTTCAGGACCGAACGGCGGCGCGATTGAGGGGAAATCATGGACGAAACGAACGGAGGGAGCGATGGGAGCGCAAGCGCGGCGCTCCGTGAGCAGGCGCGGCGCCCGGGCATTCGCTTAAAGGTGCCGCAGGCCTTCGATGTCCATGATGCGGATGAGCTTGCCCTGCGTGTCGATCAGACCACGCTTTTGAAATCTTGACAGGGTGCGGCTTACGGTTTCGAGCGTCATGCCGAGATAGCTGCCCATATCTTCGCGCGTCATGCGCAGGTTGAACTCCGCGTGCGAGTAGCCGCGCTGGCCGTTGCGCTCGGAAACGTCGAGCAGGAAGGCGGCCACGCGCTCGTCGGCGGACAGCGAGCCCAGCACCATCATCTGCGACGACTCGCGGATGAGCTGGTCGCTCATGAGCCGGTGCAGGCGGTCTTGCATGGCGCCGGTTTCGCGGCACAGGTGCTTGAGCGCCGAGTAGGGGATGATGCACACCGAGCTGTCTTCGAGCGCCACGGCGCTGCAGGTGTGCAAGTCGGTGCTGATGCCGTCGATGCCGAGCGGGTCGCCGGCGAGGCGCAGCCCCGTGACCTGCTCGCGGCCGTCGCGGTGCGCCATGACGGTTTTCAGCGAGCCGGAGCGCACGGCGTAGAGCGTGTCGAACGGGTCGCCGGTGCGATACAGCGCCTCGCCGCGGCGCACGCTGCGCGCGTTGCAGATGAGCGCTTCGAGCTTCGGTAAATCGTCGAGCCCAAGCCCCTGGGGCATGCATAGATGCCGCATTGCGCAACTCGAGCAGCGCGCGGTGGTGCGCGGGCTCGTCGTGGTATTACGGCTGGTACGACGCACGGTGGATACGACAGTAGGGGTCAGCATTGGCTTGCTCCTGTAATCGACTTTAGGAGCATTGTCACACCGCGTTTAAATCTTAAAATGGCGGCAAAACGCCGCGCATTTGAGATGAACCCGCTTGAGCCTTGTCAGAAGCCGGTTTCGCGGCAAGTGATCGGGCTCAAGTGGGTTCAAAAAGACGTGAATTAAAGCGTTATCTAATAATTGTCGATTATTCGACGTTCGTTATTCCGTGTCCGTTGCCGATGGGTTTGCAGCAGAAGGAATCAACAGAACCGGCAGAGCCGATTGGCGCACGCAGCGCTCGGCCACGCTGCCGAGAATCAGGCGCTGGAAACCACGTCGGCCATGGGTGCCCATCACGATCAGGTCGGCGCCGCTCGCCTTGGCCGCATTGAGCACGAGCGCGGGCACGTCGTCGAGCGAGGACGCTTCCGCCGTCAGCATCGTGCCTTGCACGCCGCGCTCCTGCAGCGTCTTGTTCATCTGCTCGGCGAGCTCGTTGCCCTGGGCGATCATCTGGTTGCGCAGGATGGACGGATCGTAGCCCGGGGCGTCGAAATACATCGGCGTGTTCTCGATCACGTAGAACGGCTGGAGCGTCGAACCCATCGCCTTCGCCAGTTCGAGCGCGGCGTCGAATGCGCGGCGCGACGTTTCGCTGCCATCGACCGCGACCAGGATGCGTTTATACATGGAGCCTCCGCTTGAAGGGGGCCGCGTGGCTTCGGGTTAATTGTCCTTGGCCTTGTGCGGCATTTTTCGAATTCAGAAAAGCTTAAAGGATAATTCGTAAAATTGCAGTGCCGCGGTATGAAAAATGGAAATCACAAGAAGGAAGATCAAACTTTTTGTGTCGGATAGCGATGCCGGTCTCCTTTTGTCCCCCGCCTTTGCTGCCCGTGGCTCGGGGCATTCCGGTCATCCGTGCGGTTGCGCAGCGCTCGCCGGCCCGCTATCTTTGCGTCTCTTGCGCACGTGCGCGCCGCAGCATTCCGATCCGTGACTTCCGCCCATACCCCCTTGCCGTTTCGCGACGCGCTGCTGGCCATGCTCGGCATCGGCCTCGTCAATATGCTGGTCGCGCTCGATCAGACCGTGGTCAGCACCGCATTGCCGTCGATCGTCGCCGAACTGCACGGCTTCCAGTATTACGCGTGGATCGCGAGCGCCTATCTGCTGGCGTCGGTCGTGACCGTGCCCGTGTTCGGGCGTCTGGGCGACTACTTCGGGCGCAAGCGCTTCGTGATCGCGGCGGTGATCGTGTTCACCGTCGCCTCGGTGCTGTGCGGACTCGCCACCGACATGCGCTTCCTCGCGGTGGCGCGCGCGCTGCAAGGCGTGGGCGGCGGGATGATGGTGGGCACCGCGTTCGCTTCGATTCCCGATCTCTTTCCCGATCCGCGCGCGCGGGTGCGCTGGCAGGTGGTGATGGCGGCGGCCTACGGCATCGGCACGGCAGCGGGGCCCTCGCTGGGCGGTTGGCTCTCCGAGCATTTCGGCTGGCGCTCGACCTTCATGGTGAATCTGCCGGTCGGGGCGTTGGCACTTTATTTCATCTGGGCGCATCTGCCGACCTTGCGTCATGCGCGTACCGGTGAAGTGCGCATCGACTGGACCGGCGCGGCGCTGGTCGCGCTCGTGCTGGGCGCGTTCCAGACCGTCATCGAGGCGGTGCCGAAGGACGGCGCGACGCCCGGCAATCTCGCCTTGATCGCTGTCGTGGCAGTGGGCGCCGCGGCCTTGCTGGCTTGCGAGCGGCGCGCGACGCATCCGATCATTCCGCTCGATCTCTTTCGCGATCCGCAACTGGTCACGCTGTTTACCCTCTCGACGCTCTCCGGCTTCGTGATGTTCTCGCTGATCTTTTTCGCGCCGCTACTGTTGCAGGGCGGCTTCGGCCTCTCGCCTCAGGAGGCCGGTCTGCTGGCGACACCGATCGCCGCGTGTATCGCGCTGGGCAGTCTCGTCAATACGCGCATCGTGATTCATCTGAAGCGGCCGACGGCCATCCTGACGGTGGGTTTTGGCCTGCTCGTGTGCGCTTCGGTGGGGCTCGCGTTCGCGACGCGCACGACGCCGCATCTGTGGCTGGAGCTGGCGATGGCGGCGGTGGGCATCGGGCTGGGCTTCATTCTCAACAATCTCAATGTGTTCGGGCAGGAGATTGCCGGGCGCGAGCGTTTCGGCATTACGACGGCGCTGCTGCAATCCACGCGCATGGTGGGCGGGATGCTCGGCACGAGCATCGTGGGGACGATCGTCAATCATCGCTATGCCGGGGGCGTCGGCGACGCGCTCGCGGTGCTCGGGGCGCCGGGCGCGGCGCGCTGGCAGCCGCAGCTTGCGGACCCGCGCGTGCTGATCGATCCGGCGCTGCGCGGCGCGCTGACGGCGCAAATGAAGGCGGCGGGACTCGACGGCGCTGCGCTCATCGAGGCGGTGCGGCACGTGCTCGTGGACGCCATTCATCTGGGCATCGGCCTGACCGGCTTCGCTGCGCTCGTGGCGGCGTTGTGCGTGCGCCGCATCGCGCACATTCGTTTCAGCAGCCGCGCCGCGGCGACGCCTGCGCCCGCACCGGTTCAGGCGGAGTGACGGCGTTGCCTGTCAGGATCCGGGACTCGCGTGCGCGGCTCGCCCGCTGCGGTGGTTTCGGCCACCTTCGGCGCAATTCGTCAGACAAAATGCTTGCTCGTCTGACTGGAGCGCCGCGTGCCGTGGCGCAAGGTGCCGGATCGATAGAGAGAGTGGCGGGGTGTGCGCGGCGGCCTTCAGGCGGCGACGGCCATCGGCCCGAACAGGGCGTTGCGAGTCTGCTCGCCCACGACGATCTCCAGCGCGACGGCGTTCTCCACGCCGATGCGCACCGGCGCGCCGAGCCGCGAAACGTCGATGCCGGTACGGCGCAGCAGGCGCTCGATGGGCGTCGTGGTCACGGTCACGTAGCGCGAAATGCCCATGCGGTCGGCAAACGAGACCAGCGAATGGATCGCGTGCATGGTGACGTCGGCGAAGCCGAATGCGTGGTCGTTGCCCGACTCGATGGCAAAACGGCTGAGTTCCCAGATATGACGGCCGGCCGGGGCGGCCTCGCCGTGCAGCAGCTGCGGGAAGGTATCGCGCAGCATGTTCGGGCCTTCGGTCGGCATCAGGCGCCAGCAGCCGCGCACCGTTCCACCGTTATCCTGGATCAGCATGTAATGGGGTCCGAGCGCGTCGTACCCATCGATTTCCATCCCCGCGATGGTCGGAATATCCCAGCCCATGCGGTCGCGAAAAACCCGTGCGCGTAAGCGGTACATCTCGTTGATGTCTTCGTTGTCGAACTCCTGACGCAGTCCAATCCGAATCGCAGCTTGCATGACAACTCTCCCGTAAGTACGTGTGGAGGGGCAGCGGTATGGATCGAAAGCTATGCGTTATGAATATAAAAAAACACCTATCAAGATAGGTAGGTGCGCAGGGAGGGTCACTTCTGGAGAATGGCTGGGCGGCAGTCACTCACTAGGCATATCTGACACAGCGAGGGTCAAAATGGAACTTCTGGACAATCATCAATGGCAGGCGGGCACGAATTCCTCTCACAGCAGCGGAGGGGACCTGTCGTCGGTAATCGACCGCGTCCTGATCATCGCGTATCGGAAGAAGAAGAAAGAAAGCCAGCGCCGCTTCTGGGCGCGGTTCGGCGTGACGCAGTCGCGCGGCAGCCGGTTCGAGTCGGGCGCGGAGATTCCGCCGCCGGTGTCGATCCTGCTCGGTCTGTATTTCAACAAGACGATTTCGGATGGCGATCTGGGCCGTGCCGAACGTGTGCTTCGGCGCGCGGAAACGCCCATGATGCTTAGCCCGGGTCAATAAGGCCCATCTGGGTGGCAATCACGGCTGCCGCACGCCGTGAGTTCACGCCGAACTTCCCGCGAATGTTCTTCATGTGGAAGTTCACGACGGCTTCGGAGCAATTCAGGATGTGCGAAATTTCCCAAGTGGACTTGCCCAGTGCAGTCCACTTGAGGCATTCCTTTTCGCGCGGCGTGAGCTTGGGAATCAGCGATTGTGCATGATCGTTCAGGTGCCGCTGGCTCGTGTCGAGCACGAGATCGCGCAGCAAGACGAGATTCGGCAGCGCACGGTCCACGTCCTGCCAGAACGAGTCCGATGGATTGGCGTCGTTGACGAAGCACAGCATGCCCGCCTCCTGGCGCGGGCCGTGGATAGGCAGCGTAATGCCGGCGCGCAATCCGTGCGAGCGGGCTTCTTCATACATCGTTTGCTGCTGCTCGGTGGCAAACAGCTCAGGTGACCAGATCAGCGGGGCCGCGCGCATGGTGCAATGCGCGACGACCGGGTCGAAATACGCCATGCCGTGGTCGTTATAAGCCTGCCGCCAGACGGAAGAATAGTTCGTCCGAATGAACGCGTCCTCGAGCCGCATGCCCGGGCGCGGCAGGATGGCCAGCATGACCTGGCCGAAACCCCATGAGGCGGCGAGCCGAGACACCGCGTCGAACCACGCCGAATCTTCGGGCGCTTCGAGCACGGATGACATCTGCTCAATGTAATGTAGAGGCACGTCAACACTCTCCATCGGCGGTGGGCCAGACCGCAGGCGGCGCCTGGGGCAGGCTGCCGCCTTGCTTCTTGTGATGTAACAATTTATCACTAAATTCCGCATTGATCGTCTTTTTCTCCCCGCCGGAAAGGTTTTGCGCCAGGGATTTCCTCGCTTCTTGGCGGTAAGCCGTGTACTTATTCTGCAAATGCAGAACAAAAGTGCAGATTGGGTTGGCAGGCAGTGCCTATGCGAGCCGCGTGGGGAATGGCGATTGGCATTTATTGCTTATTCCGTTAATCGCTTAATCAGAATCGGTAATAAATCCGGATAATTCGTATCGCGCTAATTTGAAAGATTGTTAATGCAGCCGAATGCCGTTTGTGCATTCGGCTGCCGGCTTGTTGCCCGCTTGTTGCCGCTTATCGCCGTTATTCAAGCGAAGAGGCGCAGTGCACGGTCGCAGCCGGGCGTGCCTGACGAGGCGCGCCCGCCAGGCATTCGAGTGCATGCGCCGCGTGGGTGGCTACTTGCGATGCAGCTCGACGACGCGCGTCGGCCGCAGGTGGTTCATCGCGTAGTGAATGCGCCCCGGGCTGCGGCGCTGGCCAGGCTCGCGCGGGTCGGCGAACTGCCAGTCGTCGTTGGGTAGCTCCGGGGCGGCCATGCCCAGATCCACGGCCTCGAAGCCAGTCTCGGGCGCGAACGGCATGCGATGCGCGAGGCCACGGCTGTCGAAGCCGGCGAGACCGTCCGGCGGCACGGGCACGCTGTTGTCGAGTGACGCGTTGCTGGTGGTGACTTCGTCGGGGCCGATCAGGCCTTCGCCCGCAAGGCGCGCGGCTTCGCGGTTCTTGCCGTCGGTGTCGACCGTGCTGTCGTGCGTGCGGTCGTTGTGCAACTCGGCGCTGCGCGGACGCAGCTCCTTGCCCTGCATCGCGGTGGGGCGGTTGCTGCGGTCGGAGTCGTTCATGGTGTGTCCTCCGTGGGAGAGCCAATGAAGAACCGGATGCACCAAACTTCACGATGAAACGTTCCACAACGCCCGGTGCGAACCCTGAATCCGGTGGAATTGCAAGCCTGTGCGCCAGGAGAACGCCTCCAGCATTCCAGGATTTTTTTCGTTGGATCGCCGTATTTACTGGGAGTATGATCCTCTTTCAACGAGTTGGCGCGCTTAAGAATGAACGGCATGAAGTCAAAGCCGGGCTGTGGCTTTGCCGCACGATCCTGCACGCGCCCACGAAAACGGACAAGGCAGTCAGGGGCGGATGAGACACATGCACTTCGACGCTGCATTCACGCATCGCGGTTATTTGCTCAATTGCGCACCGGCGCGCGCCGGCGACGGCACTTATCAGCCTTATGTGGTGATTTCGCGCTCGAGCGACGGCGAACTCGTTGCCAATCGCTTTTTCCCGGCCGATCTGCGCTTTTCCGACGAAGCCGCCGCCATTGCCCATGCGCGCGACTGGGCGGTGCGCTGGATCGACGCGAGCAGCGTCACGCTCTGAGGCTGTGCATGGAGGACCCGCCGCCTCCCGATGCGGCGCGCCGCTGGCGGGTGCCACGGCTGACGGTGCCTGTGCGGACTAAAGTGCATTAAAGGACCGGTCGGCGGATTATCGCGAAAAGCGGTAATCTCTGGGGTCGATACACTCCTTGGCGGTGCCTGCCGCCGCGCCGTTTCATCATGTCAAATGCCGCTTTCCCCAACTGGGGCCTTGAACAGATCGTTGCCGATCTGCGCGCGTCGCGCGAAGAACTCCACCGCACGCGCCATCCGCTCGGCATCCGCGAACTACCCTCGCGCGATGGTGTGATCAACATCGTCGCCGGGCTGCGTGCGGCACTGTTCCCCACGCATTATGGCGCCCCCGACCTGACCGACGAAAGCGTCGACTATTACGTCGGCCATACCCTCGAAAGCACGCTACGCCTCCTCGCCGAGCAGATTCGCCGCGCGTTGCGCTTCCTGCCCGAGAACGCCGAAGCCGGCGACGACGTGCTGCGCGCACGAGCCTTCGAAATCGCCCGCGAATTCGGTCATCAACTACCCGGCATTCGGGCCCTGCTCGTGAGCGACATTCAGGCCGCGTTCACGGGCGACCCGGCCGCGCAGCACATCACCGAAATCCTGCTCTGCTATCCGGGCGTCTGGGCCATGACGCATCATCGGCTCGCGCATGCACTGCACCGGCTCGGCGTGCCGCTGCTCGCGCGCTTCATCAACGAGATCGCGCACTCGGCAACGGGCATCGACATTCACCCGGGCGCGCAGATCGGTCCGAGCTTCTTCATCGATCACGGCACCGGCGTCGTGATCGGCGAGACGGCGATCATCGGCGAGCGCGTGCGCGTGTACCAGGCGGTGACGCTGGGGGCGAAGAGCTTCGCGGCCGACCTCGACGGCACGCTCGTGAAGGGCAATGCGCGCCATCCGATCGTCGAGGACGACGTGGTGATCTACGCCGGCGCGACCATCCTGGGCCGGGTGACGATCGGGCGCGGGTCGGTGATCGGCGGCAATGTGTGGCTCACGCACAGCGTGCCGCCGGGCAGCAGCGTGCGCCAGGGCAAGATCCGCGAAATCGGCAGCGGGAACGAGGCGCCTTGAAGCGTTTTTAAGGGGCTTGGGCGGTCTTCGGTGGCTATGAATGAATGGGTTCTGCCACGCGCGGCTCTCGAGCGGCGCAGTGTCCCGGCAGCCCGCACGCGCGCCGATCCACGTCTGCCTGATGCGTGACGTCGCGCGCGAGCATGACGTTCGATTGCGACCCGGCGCGGGCCGCAATCGAAGCCGCGCCTCAGGTGTTGGGCACGCTCATCACACCCGGATTGCCGACGATGGAAAGGAATTCGCGGCGCGTGGACGGGTCGCTGCGGAACGTCCCGAGCATGCGCGACGTGACCATCGTGACGCCCGCCTTGTGCACGCCGCGCGTCGACATGCATTGATGTGCCGCTTCGAGAATCACGCCGACACCCTTGGGCTGAAGCACCTCGTTGAGCGTGTCGGCGATCTGCGCGGTCATCTTCTCCTGGATCTGCAGCCGCTTGGCGAACGCATCGACGAGCCGCGCGAGCTTCGAAATGCCCACCACGCGATGCTCGGGCAGATACGCCACGTGCGCGCGGCCGATGATCGGCACCATGTGATGCTCGCAGTAGCTCTCGAAGCGGATGTCCTTCAGCACGATCATCTCGTCGTAGCCATCCACTTCCGAGAACGTGCGTGACAGGATCTCGCGCGGGTCGTGGTTGTAGCCCGCGAAGAATTCTTCATAGGCGCGCACGACGCGCGCGGGCGTATCGATCAGGCCTTCGCGCGCGGGGTCGTCGCCGGCCCAGCGCAGCAGCACGCGCACCGCATCTTCGGCCTGCTCGCGCGATGGCCGGCCTGCGCCCGTCTTCGATTCTTTCTTGATGGTTTTTTCTGCGTTCTTTTCGTCGCTCATGCATCGGCTCCTGTCATGTGGGCCGCGCCGTTGCGACGCGTCCCACGAGGGTGCATTGTTCCATGATTCGCGCGCGCCCGTGCAAGGTGCCGCGCGTTAGCGGCTCGTGCCGTGGCGTTCGTGGCCTCGTTCATTTCGGCCATTCGTCCATCGCATCGTTGAAGAGCTCGGCTACCACGCTGCGCAGCCATTCGCCGCGCGGCGCATTGTGGTACTTGCGGTGCCAGTGCTGCTTGAGGTCGAAGCGGGGCAAGGGCAGCGGCGGCTCCACCAGCGCGATCGAGGCGTGTTCCGATACATAGGCGAAGCCGATTGCATGCGGCACGGTCGCAATCAGGTCGCTGCGCGTGAGGATGAACGGCAGGCTCATGAAGTGAGGCGTCTCCAGCACGGCGCGCCGGTGCAGGCGCTTCTTCTCCAGAAAGCGTTCGAGGACTTCCTGGCTGCGGCCTTCGGCGCGCACGACGGCATGCCCGAGTGCAAGAAACTGCTCGAGCGTCATGGACTTGCCGGCGAGCGGATGGTTGCTGCGCATCAGGCAGATGAAGCGGTGCGTGAACAGGCGCTGCTGGAAGAAGTTATTGCCGCCGAGGTCGGGAAAGTAGCCGACCGCCAGGTCGACATCGCCCGATTCGAGCCCGCGCTCCACCTGGTTGTGCGGCAGCGAGACCGAGCGCAGATTCGCGTTGGGCGCGCGTTCGGCGAACACCTGGAGGAGGCGCGGCAGAAAGACGATTTCGCCCACGTCCGAAAGCGCGATCGAGAACGTATGCGTGCTGGTGGCCGGATCGAAGTCCTGGGCTTCGAGCATGCCTTTTTCGATACGAATGAGCGCGTCGCGCGCGGCGGGAATCAGGCCGAGTGCGCGCGGCGTGGGTTCCATGCCGCGCGAAGTGCGCACGAACAGCGGGTCGCCGAAGAACTCGCGCAGCTTGCCGAGCGCCGTGCTCACGCGCGGCTGGCTCACGCCCAGCCGTTCGGCCGCGCGGCTCACGTTGCGCGTTTCCTCCATCGCGACGAGGTAAGGAATCAGATTCAGGTCGAGCTCTTGCATGGGACGGATGCACGCTGGCGGCGAAAGAGAACTATATCGAACCGGGATAAACAGTAGTGCAGGAATTCGAATGCACGATATGGGGGGATTTGCCCACTGCATCCCTCAGGCCTGCACTGCGGGCATTTCAGTGCATTGTGCGAAGACAATGCACGCAATTTCCTCCGACGAATCGGCGTGCAGTGGACTGCAGCCTCAGGAAGTCCCGCCTTGACAAGTGCGCATTTCGGCTCCGATAATGCGCTGGACGTTCGCTAAACGAATCGGTGTTCGTATATAGAACTTTTCGCGATCGGGTGACGTGGACTTTCCGCGATGCGCATCGCTTTCAGGAACAGGCATGATCAACAAGATTTTCGATTCGCTTCAAGCCGCCGTCGCCGACGTGCACGACGGCGCCACGGTGATGATCGGCGGCTTCGGCACGGCCGGCATGCCGGCGGAACTGATCGACGCGCTGATCGCGCAGGGTGCGCGCGAGCTCACGATCGTGAACAACAACGCAGGCAACGGCGACACCGGTCTCGCTGCGCTGCTCAAGGCCAAACGGGTGCGCAAGATCATCTGCTCGTTCCCGCGCCAGACCGACTCGTATGTGTTCGACGCGCTGTACCGCGCCGGCGAAATCGAGCTCGAGCTCGTGCCGCAGGGCAATCTGGCCGAGCGCATCCGCGCGGCGGGCGCCGGCATCGGCGGCTTCTTCACGCCCACGGGCTACGCCACCAAGCTCGCCGAGGGCAAGGAAACGCGCCTGATCGACGGCCGCCACTACGTGCTGGAGTCGCCGCTGCACGCCGACTTCGCGCTCATCAAGGCCCACAAGGGCGATCGCTGGGGCAACCTGGTCTATCGCAAGACCGCGCGCAACTTCGGTCCGATCATGGCGAGCGCGGCGAAGGTCGCCATCGCGCAGGTGTCGGAAGTCGTCGAACTCGGCGCGCTCGATCCGGAAAACATCGTGACGCCGGGCATCTTCGTGCAACGCGTCGTGGAAGTGGCGCAGGCGGCCCATCAACCGCTGCAAGCTGGCCAGGCCGCCTGAGAGGAGTCAGATAATGAAACGGTTGAATCGCGACGAAATGGCTCAACGCGTGGCTCAGGACATTCCTGAGGGTGCTTATGTGAACCTCGGTATTGGCGTGCCGACGCTGGTGGCCAACCACCTCGACCCGAGCAAGGAAATCTTCCTGCACAGCGAGAACGGCCTGCTCGGCATGGGCCCCGCGCCCGCGCCTGGTGAGGAAGACGACGAGCTCATCAACGCAGGCAAGCAGCACGTTACGCTGCTCACGGGCGGCGCATTCTTCCATCACGCGGATTCGTTCGCGATGATGCGCGGCGGCCATCTCGACTACTGCGTGCTCGGCGCGTTCCAGGTGTCGGTGAAGGGCGATCTCGCGAACTGGCACACCGGCGCGCCCGACGCGATTCCGGCCGTGGGCGGCGCGATGGATCTTGCGCTCGGCGCGAAGCAGGTGTTCGTGATGATGGAACTGCTCACGAAGCAGGGCGAAAGCAAGCTCGTGAGCGAATGCTCGTATCCGGTCACGGGCGTGGGCTGTGTGGGCCGCATCTATACGGACCTCGCCGCGTTCGACGTCACGCCCGAAGGGCTCGCGGTGCGCGAGATCTATTCGGACATCGACTTCGACGCGCTGCAAAAGCTCGCGGGCGTGCCGCTGATCGACGCGACGCAGAATCGCCGCGCGGCTTAAACTGCTGCAACGCGCTTTTCGCCAGAACACCCGCGTGGCGCGGTGTCCGGTTGCATAGCGGCCGGGCGCCGCGCCATCTGTGTTTGCGCGCCTCCCCACCCGACTCATTCCGACCCATGATTGAACGCCTGACGAGCCTGATCTGCGGCACCGAGCCGATGAACGCCGTGTGGTCTCCCAACGCCACGTTGCAGCGCATGCTCGACGTGGAGGCAGCGCTGGCGCGCGCGTCTGCGGCGCATGGCGTGATTCCGCAGAGCGCGGTCGCGGCCATCGTGGCGACCTGCGAGGCGGACCGGCTCGACGCCGAGGCGCTCGCGCGCGACGCCGCGTTGGGCGGCAATCTGGCGATCCCGCTCGTGAAGCAACTGACCGCGCGCGTGAAGGCCGCCGACCCCGAAGCCGCGAAATACGTGCATTGGGGCGCGACGAGCCAGGACATCATCGATACAGCGACGGTGCTGCAATTGCGCGACGCGCTCGCGCTGATCGAAAGCGGTATCGACGCCACCTGCGCGAAGCTTGCCGACCTCGCGCGCACGCATCGCGCGACGCCCGCAGTCGGGCGCACCTGGCTTCAGCAAGCGTTGCCGATCACGCTCGGCCTGAAGTTCGCGCAATGGCTCGACGCGATGCTGCGTCATCGCGAACGCCTGGCGGCGTTGCGCGAGCGCGTGCTCGTGCTGCAATTCGGCGGCGCGGCGGGCACGCTCGCGAGCCTGCGCGAGGCGGCGCCGCAAGTGAGCGCCGAACTCGCGAAGGAACTGGGGCTTGCCGTGCCCGCGCTGCCCTGGCATACGCAGCGCGACCGCATTGCCGAGGCCGCGTCTTTCTTCGGCATGCTGATCGGCACGCTCGGCAAGATCGCGCGCGATATCTCGTTGCAGATGCAAACCGAAATCGGCGAACTGGGCGAGCCCGCGGCGGCAGGCAAGGGCGGTTCGTCGACGATGCCGCACAAGCGCAATCCGGTCGGTTGTGCAGCAGTCCTGACTGCTGCGACGCGCGCACCGGGCCTCGTCGCCACGGTTTTCGCGGGCATGGTGCAGGAGCACGAGCGCGCGCTCGGCGGCTGGCAGGCCGAATGGGATGCGCTGCCGGAGCTCGCGCGTCTCGCGGGCGGCGCGCTCGCGCAGATCGAGCAGATCGCCGGCGGTCTCGAAGTGCGGCCCGAGCGTCTCGCGGCCAATCTGAACGTCACGCATGGCCTGATTCTCGGCGAGGCCGTGATGCTCGCGCTCGGCGATGCCATCGGCCGGCTCGACGCCCATCATCTCGTTGAGCACGCATCGAAAACGGCGGTGCAAACGGGGTGCACGCTTTACGACGTGCTCGCCGCCGATCCCGCCGTCACCCAACATCTGGACGAGGCGCGCCTGAAGGCGCTGCTCGATCCCGCCAATTACGTGGGCCAGGCGCATGCCTTTGTCGACGCGGTGCTTGCGTCGCATGCATCGCACGCGTTGCATACGCAGCGCGCCGCCCATTCTTCATCGCAGACTCATCAGGAGTAACCGCATGCCTCATGCAGCCGTCAACGACACGCAGCTGTTCTACCGCATCGACGGTGCGCAGAACGCCACGGCGCCGTGGCTCGTCCTGTCGAATTCGCTCGGCAGCGACGTGTCGATGTGGACGCCCCAGCTCGCCGCATTCTCGAAGCATTTCCGCGTGCTGCGCTACGACACGCGCGGCCACGGCCATTCGGCGGCGCCGGCGGGCCCGTACACCATCGAGCAACTGACCGGCGACGTGATCGGTCTCATGGATCATCTCGGCATCGAACGCGCGCATTTCGCGGGCGTCTCGATGGGCGGTCTCACGGGCGTGGGCCTCGGCGCGCGCTACGGCAGTCGCATCGGCCGCCTCGCGCTGTGCAACACCGCCGCGAAGATCGGCACGCCCGAAGTGTGGGTGCCGCGCGCAGCGAAGGCCCGCACCGAAGGCATGCTCGCGCTCGCCGACGCGGTGCTGCCGCGCTGGTACACGGCCGAATTCATGGCGAAGAATCCGCTCGTGATCGACCAGGCGCGCGACGTGTTCGTGCACACCGACAAGGACGGCTATGCTTCGAACTGCGAAGCAATCAATGCCGCCGACCTGCGTGGCGAGGCCGCGTCGATCAAGGCGCCCACGCTCGTGATCTCGGGCACCCACGATCTGGCCGCCACGCCCGCGCAGGGCCGCGAACTCGCGGAGTCGGTGCCGGGCGCGCGCTACGTCGAGCTCAACGCCTCGCACATTTCGAACGTCGAGCTCGCGGACGAGTTCAACCAGACCGTGCTGGGCTTCCTGCTGGAGTCGAAATGAACGAAGACGAACGCTACGAAGCGGGCCTGAAAGTGCGTCGCGCGGTGCTCGGCGACGCGCACGTCGACCGTTCGATCGCGAACCGCACCGAGTTGACCGAAGAGTTTCAGACGCTCATTTCGCGCTATGCGTGGGGCGAGATCTGGACGCGCGAGGGCTTGCCACGCCACACGCGCAGCCTGCTCACGATCGCGATGATGGTGGCGCTCAATCGCAGCGAGGAGCTTGCGCTCCATCTGCGCGCCGCGAAGAACAACGGCGTGACGCGCGACGAAATCAAGGAAGTCTTGCTGCAGACGGCCATCTATTGCGGCGTGCCCGCAGCCAATTCGGCGTTCCATCTCGCCGACCGCATCTTCCGCGAGGAAGACACGGCTTCCTCCGGCAACGCGCAGGGCTGATCCGGTCCTGCGCAACGGGGCGCGCTGCGCCCCGTTGCAACCTGCTCACTCTTCGGCATTGAGTTCGGCCACGTAGCGCCGCAGGATGGCGAGCACGGCGGCGTCTTCGGCGCGGCTCGCTTCGTCGCTGGCCGAGCCCGCATCGTCCTCTTCGCCGAGCAGCGCGGCTGGCGCCGCGATAGTGTCGACTTCGCGGCCATCGCGGAACACACGGATTTCATGCGTCGCCGCGAGATATTCCGCTACCCAGTGGACGCCCTCGATATGCGCGCCCATACGGATCGGTGTCTTCATGGCCTTTCCTCCCGCCGCCGCGTGCGAGCGGCATCGCAGTGTCCATAAGCAAACGATACGCCGATGCCGCGCGCCGTGCGCGTGAAAAGCCAACTGAAAGATACGGACGAAAAAAATCGGCCCGCGCACGATGTGCTGCGGGCCGCAGGGCTGCTTCGGAGTCTTGAGACCTGTCGCGCCGCGCTAACTGCGCGGGGCCACGAGAAGCGGGCCGCGTGTGCTATTGCACTGTCGTCAGCGCGTCTTCGTCATTGCACCTTCGCCAGCACGTCGCGCACCGTGCCGAAGAGACGCTCGATCTCTTCCTCGGTGACGATGAGCGGCGGCGAGAACGCGAGAATGTCGCCGGTGAAGCGGATCAGCACGCCCGCCTCGAAGCACTTGACGAACACTTCATAAGCGCGCGCGCCCGGTGCGCCGTCGCGCGATTCAAGCTCGATACCCGCGACGAGACCGAGATTGCGCACGTCCTTCACATGCTTCGCATCGCGCAGCGCGTGGGCCGCGGCCTCGAACTTCGGCGCGAGGCTTTGCGCGCGCTCGAACAGCCCTTCGCGGCGATACAGGTCCTGCGTCGCGATCAGCGCCGCAGCGGCAATCGGATGCGCCGAATACGTATAGCCGTGGAACAGCTCGATCGCGCCCGCCGCGCCGCCGTTGACCACCGTGTCGTGGATCGCGCGGCTCACGGCCACGCCGCCCATCGGCACGGCCGCGTTGTTGATCGCCTTCGCCATCGTGATGATGTCGGGCGTCACGCCGAAATATTCGCTCGCCGTGGCCTTGCCGAGGCGGCCGAAGCCCGTGATCACCTCGTCGAAGATCAGCACGATGCCGTGCTTCGTGCAGATTTCGCGCAGGCGTTGCAGATAGCCTTGCGGCGGGACCAGCACGCCGGTCGAGCCCGCCACCGGCTCGACAATGACGGCCGCGATGGTCGAGGCGTCGTGCAGCGCGACGATGCGCTCGAGGTCGTCGGCGAGATGCGCGCCCCAGGCCGGCTGGCCCTTCGAAAACGCGTTGTGCTCGAGGCTATGCGTATGCGGAAGATGATCGACGGCGGGCAGCAACTGGCCCGAGTACGCCTTGCGGTTCGGGCCGATGCCGCCCACCGAAATACCGCCGAAGCCCACGCCGTGATAGCCGCGCTCGCGGCCGATGAACTTGGTGCGTTGGCCTTCGCCGCGCGAACGCTGGTAGGCGAGCGCGATCTTGAGCGCCGTGTCGACGGATTCCGAACCCGAGTTCGTGAAGAAGATGCGGTCGAGCCCTGCGGGCATGATGTCGGCGATCCTGCGCGCCGCCTCGAACGCGAGCGGGTGGCCCATCTGGAAGGTGGGCGCGAAATCGAGCGTGCCGGCCTGCTGCGCGATGGCGGCGACGATCTCGTCGCGCGCATGGCCCGCGTTCACGCACCAGAGCCCCGCGCTGCCGTCGAGCACCTCGCGGCCGTCGGTCGTGCGGTAGTACATGCCCTTGGCCGATTCGATGAGGCGCGGCGCGGCCTTGAACTGACGGTTGGCCGTGAACGGCATCCAGAACGACGACAGATCGTCGATGACGGGGCGCGAAGTCATGGGTTTCCTCCAGTGTCGACCGGCTTGGCTTCAGCGTTGGCGCCGGTTCCGTGCAACAGGGTTGCGGTTGTGGGTTGATTCCACAGACTGTAGCCTCCGGGCTTGGACGGCGGCATATACAGTCTCTATACTGCGCTGATAACCGTGCTGGACAATTTGCCGCAACTGTATTGGTCGGCGTGCGCCGTCGACATTTCCCATGATCGAACTTGAACTGAAACGCGACCGTGGCGCCGCCACGACGCTCGTCGAGCAACTCGTGCGCGGCTTCGCCGATGCGATCGAGGCGAACACGCTGCGTGCGGGCGCGCTGCTGCCTTCGGTGCGGCAGCTCGCGCAGTCGCATGCGCTCTCCACCTATACGGTGACCGAGGCGTACAACCGGCTCGTCTCGATGGGGCTCGTGGTGGCGCGGCGCGGTTCGGGCTACCGCGTGGCGCCGCGTGAGGCCGTGCCGCGCCCGAGCGCGGCGGTCTGGCAGCCGCCCACGCTCACGGCCACCTGGCTGCTCTCGGACGTGTTCGCCGACCACTCCGTGCCGATCAAGGCGGGCTGCGGCTGGATGCCGAGCGAGTGGATCAACGAGACGGGTCTGCATCATGCCCTGCGCGCGACGAGCCGCGTGCCCGCGGTGCGGCTGGGCGACTACGGGCACCCGTATGGCTTCGCGCCGCTGCGCGAGCGCATTGCCGCGCAACTGGACCGCCAGGGCCTGCCGGTGGAAGTCGGCAACGTACTGCTCACGCAGGGCGCGACTCAGGGGCTCGACCTGATCGTGCGCACGATACTGCGTCCCGGCGATGCAGTGCTGGTGGAAGATCCCGGCTACTGCAATTTATTGCAGATCCTCAAACTCGCCGGACTTGCCGTGCATGGCGTGCCGCGCACGCCGGCGGGGCTCGACCTCGACGTGCTCGAGCAGCAGGTGGCCGCGCACCGGCCCAAGGCGATTTTCGTGAACACGACGCTGCAGAATCCCACGGGCGCGACCTACACGATGGCGAATGCGTTTCGCCTGCTGCAGATCGCCGAGCGCGAGCGCATGTGGGTGGTGGAGGACGACGTGAGCCGCGAGCTCGCACCGCCCGGCGCGCCGCTTTTGGCCGCGATGGAAGGGCTCCAGCGCGTGCTCTACGTGGGCGGATTCTCGAAGACGGTCACGCCGTCGCTGCGCTGCGGCTACGTGGTCGCCGAGCGCGACGTGCTGCGCGAGCTCGCGCGCGCGAAGATGGCGGTGGGGCTCACATCGTCGGAGACGATCGAGCGCATCGTCGACAAGGTGCTGCTCGAAGGGCGCTACGCGCGTCACGTCGAGATCGTCAACGAGCGCCTGAAGGCCGCGCATGCCACGCTCGAAGATCGCCTCGACGCGCTGGGCCTCGAACCGTTCTGCCGGCCGCGCGCGGGGCTGTTCGTCTGGGTGCGCCTGCCGGTGGAGGCCGCGCGCGCCGGCGCGATCGCCACGGCCGCGCTGGCCGACGGCATCTGGCTCGCGCCCGGCTCCTATTTCCGCCCCGACGACGCGGCCAGCGCCTGGTTCCGCTTCAACGCGCCGTATTCGCTCAACGATGCGCTGTGGCGCTTCATCGAGCGCGTGGGCAAGCACGCGTCGTGAAGCGCGGCCTGAAGTGAGGCCTGGATGCGCCCGCGCATCATGCTAAGGATGACTGAACGTCGGCGGCTTCAACGCTGCAGCAAATGCACGAACAGCGGATACATCGAGCCGACGAGCGCAAGCGCCATGGCGACGTTGAACAGGCGCAGGCGGCGCGGGTCGTCGAGAAAGCGGCGCATGCCGGTGCCGAACGCGGCCCATAGGCAGATGCAGGGCAGCCCGATCATGTAGAACAGCGCGGCCATCACGACGGTATTGACGCCGAAGTCGGCCGAGAGACGGATCGTGGTGGCCGCGGTGAGCACCATCATCCACGCCTTCGGGTTGATCCACTGGAACGCGATGGCTTCGTGAAAGCGCATGGGCCGATGCTCGCCGCGCTTCTCCTTGATCATGCCCGAGGTGCCGATCTTCCACGCGAGCCACAGCAGATAGGCGACGCTCGCGGCTTCGAGCGCCGTATAGAGCCAGGGCAGATGCCGGAACACCTCGCCGAGGCCGAATCCCACCGAGAGCATGAGCACGACCACGCCCGCGCTGATGCCGAGAATGTGCGGCACCGTGCGCCTGAAACCGAAGTTGACGCCGGAGGCGAGCAGCATCGTGTTATTGGGGCCGGGCGTGATGGTCGTGACGACCACGAAGAGCATCCCCGCGGGCAGGGCGCTGGCGCTGAGCATTTCGGACAGCATGGTGCGGTGGCTCCAGGAAAGGGCGGCGATCGGCGAAGATCGCGGCGATTGGCTGGCTGCCAGTTTATCCGCGGAAATCGGTACAGTACCGGTACAGATGGGCGCACGAAAACCGGTACGGAAAGGGGGCGGTGGCGCTACGCCACCTACCGCCTCAGCCCCCATCAAGCGGCTCCACCGTCACGCCCACGCTCAATTCCTGATCGGCCCCACCGCCGCGAATGACGCCGCGTAACGGCGTCACGTCCGCATAGTCGCGGCCAATCGACAGCGTCACATAATCGTTGCCGGGCGCGCGATCATTGGTCGGGTCCAGTTGCAGCCATCCGCCGTTTTCGGGCCACGCAGGATCGTAGACTTCGACCCACGCGTGCGACGCATCCGCGCCGATCAGTCTCGGTTGCCCTGGCGGCGGCCGCGTCAGCAAATAGCCGCTCACATAGCGCGCCGCGAGCCCGAGCGAGCGCATCGCGCCGATCATCACGTGCGCAAAGTCCTGGCATACCCCGCGCCGCAAGATGAGGGCGTCGAGCGCGGTCGTGTTCACGTCGGTGCTGTTCGGCGTGTATGCGAAATCGGCGTGAATGCGCCGCATCAGTTCCCACGCGGCAAGCCCGAGCGCGCGACCCGCCGTGAAGCTCTTCGCGGCATAGCCCGCGAGATCGGGATGGCAAGCGGCGTACGGCGACGCAAACACGAACTCGCTTGCCGGGTCGTAGGGCCGTCCGGCGCGATAGGCGAGCGCCTCGCGCACCGCTTCCCACGTGCTGGCGCGGCCAGGCACAGGCGTGCCGATCGCGGGCGGCGGCTCGCCCTGCTTGCCGCCCGTGAGCGCGGAGGCCGAGACGCAGACGACGCTGCGGCTGCGCACGAACAATTCCTCGTGCGGCTGATGCAGCGCGAACGACGTCCGCTGATTACCGAACGAATCCGTTCCCATGGCGATTTCTTCGGGCGCGGGTTCGATCTCGAGCGCGAACTCCAGCACGCGCTGGCTCGACGTCTCCAGCGGGCGCAGGCGCGCCTGGTGCTGGGCCGCCTCGACGCGCGCCGCGTAGCGGTAGCGGGTGTCGTGCGTGACGCGCAGCGTGCGCGCCGCGTCGCGCGGCGCATGCGAGCGCTCGGTGCCGCGTGTGCGCTGCGGTGGTTTTGCGCTCATCCCCATAGCGATCGGCCAGCCTCCCTCACATGACTGAAATACCGCTCTCCGATGCGATCCGAGAGCGTGCGCGCCACGTCGCGCAACCCGTGCAACTGGTCCAGCAGCGCCGTGTGCCGTCCGTCCGCGTCGATCTCGCACAGTGCATGGAGCGACCAGCTCGCCACGTCGGGAATGGGCGGTTCGAGTTCGGGCGCCACGGCACTCTCGGGACGCTGGATTTTGGCGAGCCGGCCGCGCATCGTCTGCACGACCCATGCGAGCGAGCGCGGGTTGTCGCTGTCGAGCACCAGCAGCGAGAGCAGCGGGGCCACGTCGAAACAGCGCTGAAAGCGCGAGCGGAACGTGATCGCGCTATCGAACAGTTCCAGCACCAGTTCGAAGCCCTCCTGCCGGTGGACGGCGCCGCGCTCGAAGGCGAAGTCGAGCACGCCGCACAGAAAGTCGAGACGGTCGATCTGCCGGCCGATCGAGAGGAGACGCCAGCCGTCGTCGCGCGTCATGTTGTCGGTCTGCGCGCCCGTGATCGCCGAGAGCAGCAGGTTCAGCCGGTCGAGCACCTGCAGCGCGCGGTTGCCGAGCTGTTCGGGCGGCTCGTCGTCGGCGGGGGCCGCGCCTTCGTACGCTTGCGTCGCTTCGTCGATCAGTTGCCACTGGTCGCGCGAGAGGCGCTCGCGGATCGCCGCCGCGGCGGTGCGCATGCCGAAGACGCACGAAGCGATCCCGCTCGCGCGGTCCGCGAGCGGTGACAGGCCGCTCGCGAGTCTGAGCTGGAACGCGTGCGGCGCGTCGAGCACGGGCGCGGTCTCCTGCGCGACGAGGCCGTGGTCGTGGCACAGCGCGTCGAGCAGTTCGAGATGGGCCGGATTGTCGATGGCGTTCTCGCCGCGCAGTTGTTCGAGCGCCGTGCGGGCGAGCCGCACGAGATTGGCCGCGCGCTCGGCGTAGCGGCCGAGCCAGAACAGGTTTTCGGCCGCGCGGCTCGAGATCGTGCGCGGGCGTTCGACCAGATCGTCGGGGCCTAGATGGGTCTGCAGCAGCGTGGTCGGATCGACGGCGCCATCGGTGACGATCCACGTGTCGACGCTGCTGCCGCCGCGCGGCATCGGCGCGTTGAACAGCTCGTCGCGCGTGCCGACGCGTGACAGCCCGCCCGGCAGCACGCGCCACGATCCGGCGCCGTCGAGCACAGCGAACACGCGCATCAGCACCGGGCGCGGCACGATCCGCGCGCCGCCGGCCGCCATGGCGCGCCCGGCCCATGTGGGCGCCTGGGACAGCGGCATGTCGGCCTGAATCACGTAGTGCGCCGGGTTGGCCAGGATCCGCGCGCGCCATTGGGCGAGCTGCGCGGCGCTGAGTCCGGCCATGATCGCGGGCGCGAACGCGCCGCCCGCCTGCACGCTGTCCGGGAACGCCGGCTTCACGATCGAGCGCGCGAGCTGCGGGAGCGCCTCCTCGCAGGCGGCCGCCTCGCCGCACCACCACGAGGGCACCGCCGCGAGGCTGAGCGGTTCGCCGAGCACGCTCTGCGCGAGCTTCGGCAGGAACGCGAGTATGCCCGGCGACTCCAGAAAGCCGGAGCCCGGCGCGTTGGCGACGAGCACGTTGCCGGCCCGCACGGCCCGCAGCAGACCGGGGATGCCGAGCAGCGAGTCGGGCCGCAGTTCGAGCGGGTCGAGCCAGTCGTCGTCGACGCGGCGCAGGATGCCATGCACGGGTTCGAGTCCGCGCAGCGTCTTCAGGTAGACGTGGTTATGGCGCGTGGTGAGATCGCCGCCCTCGACGAGCGTGAGGCCGAGGTAGCGCGCGAGATACGCGTGCTCGAAATACGTGGGGGCGAGCGGACCTGGCGTCAGCAGCACGATGCGCGAGTTCTTGCGCGCGGGGCTCAGCGTTTGCAGGCTTTGCAGCAGCGCGCGATAGCCCGCTGCGAGGCGCTGCACGCGCAGGCCGCGGAACGCGCGCGGGAACAGGCGCGACACGATCAGCCGGTTCTCGAGGATATAGCCGAGACCGGTCGGGCCCTGCGTATGCTGCGCCATCAGCCGCCATTGGCCGTCCGGGCCGCGAGCGAGGTCGAACGCGGCGACGTGCAGCCACGTGTCGCCGGCAATGGCTGCGCCGCACATCGGCCGCAGATAGCCGGGGTGGCCGGTCACGAGCGCGGGTGGCAGCAAGCCGCGCTTCAAGAGCGTCTGCTCGCCGTAGACATCGGCGAGGATCGCGTTCAACAGCGCCATGCGCTGCAGCACGCCGCGCTCGATGGTCGCCCAGTCGGCCGGCGAGACGATCATCGGCAACAGGTCGAGCGACCAGGGCGGCGCGGCGGTATCGGCTGTGTGCGGCTGATAGGCGAGCGCGTTTTCGTGGATGCGTCGCCCCAGCGCGTCCGCGCGGCGGTCCAGATCCGCGATACCCGCGTTGCCGACCTGGTTGAAGAAGTCGCGCCACAGCGGCGCGAGCGCGGCCGTGCGCAATGCCGCCGCGCCGCCGCGCAGTTCGTCGTAGCGGCCCGTCATCGCGGGCGCCGCAAGCGCCGCCCCCAATTCTGCCGCGTCCTGCAGCGCGCCGGAATCGAACAACGTGTGCAGGTCGTCGGTCGGATCGGAAAGCACCATGTCGTCTCTTCAGGGGAACGGGGGCCGGCGCAAATCGAGCGTGCACGGAAATTCCCGGCTCGGCGTGGCGGGCGCGACTTCCATCCGGCCCGGCGTGTGGCCGATCGGCTCGAAGCGCGCGAGGCGGCGGCTCTGCGCCTCATAGGCGTTGACCGGAAATGTCGCATAGTTTCGTCCGCCCGGATGCGCGACGTGATAGCGGCAACCGCCCGACGAACGGTTCATCCACGTGTCGACGATGTCGAACGTCAGCGGCGCGTGCACGCCTATCGTCGGGTGCAGCGCCGAGGACGGCGACCACGCCTTGTAGCGCACGCCGGCCACGTACTCGCCCGCGATGCCCGTCGGCTGCAAGGGCAGCGCGCGGCCATTGACGGTCACGACGTGCCGGTTGTCGTTGAGGCCGCTCACGTGGACTTCGAGCCGTTCGAGCGAGGAGTCCACATAGCGCACCGTGCCGCCGGTCGCGCCTTGCTCGCCCATGACGTGCCACGGCTCCAGTGCGCCGCGCAGCGACAGCCGCAAACCGCGTACCGCGATCTGCCCGAGCAGCGGAAAGCGGAATTCGAGGTGCGGCGCGAACCACGCGGCGTCGAACGGGAAGCCGGCCTCGCGCAGCCCGGTCACCACATCGTCGAAATCCATGCGCAGGAACGTCGGCAGCATGAAGCGGTCATGCAGCGCGGTGCCCCAGCGCGTGAGCGGCGTCGTGTAGGGCGCTGCCCAGAAGCGCGCGATGAGCGCGCGCAGCAGCAATTGCTGGACGATGCTCATCTGCGCGTGCGGCGGCATCTCGAAGGCGCGCAATTCGAGGAGCCCGAGGCGGCCTGTGGGCGAGTCGGGCGAATAGAGCTTGTCGATGCAGAACTCGCTGCGGTGCGTGTTGCCGGTCACGTCGATCAGCAGATTGCGCAGCACGCGGTCGACCAGCCACGGCGGCATGTCCTCGCCGTGCAGCAACGCATTGCGCCGGATCTCGGCGAACGCGACATCGAGCTCGTAGACCTGGTCGTTGCGCGCTTCGTCGACGCGCGGCGCCTGGCTCGTCGGACCGATGAACAAGCCCGAGAACAGGTACGAGAGCGACGGATGGTTGTGCCAGTACGCGATGAGGCTCGCGAGCAGGTCGGGGCGGCGCAGGAAGGGGCTGTCCGCGGGCGTGGCGCCCCCGAGCACGATGTGATTGCCGCCGCCCGTGCCGATGTGCCGCCCGTCGATCATGAATTTTTCGGTCGACAGCCGCGTGCGCCAGGCGGCGTCGTAGAGGAACTCGGTCTGCTCGACGAGCGCCCCGAAGTCGTGGACCGGATGCACGTTGACTTCGATCACGCCGGGATCGGGCGTCACCTGCAAGACCTTCAGCCGCGCGTCTCGCGGCGGCGGATAGCCTTCGAGCACGAGCTTCATTTCGAGCGCGGCCGCGCTTGCCTCGACCGCGCTCAGCAGGTCCAGGTAGTCTTCCAGTGCGGCGAGCGGTGGCATGAATACGTACAGCACGCCGTCGCGGACCTCCGTGCACAGCGCGGTGCGCGTGAGCCAGGCGGCCGACTCGAACGGCTCGGGCATCCGGCCGGCGACAGGCGCGGCGGCCTCTGTCGCGTCTTCGGCGCCGAGGCGGGTTTGCATCGCCGTGCGCGCGGGTTGCGGCTCGCGATGCGAGGGCGGTTCGTGCAGCGAATCATGCGCGTTCGCGTGGCGCGCATGCAGCGCCTGCGCATCGGGCAGCGGCGCCTGCGGGGCAAACGGATCGCGTTCGAGCAGATACGGGTAGTCGTCCTTGCCGACCCAGGGCAGCGAATCGAGCGGCAGGCGATAACCCATCGGCGAATCGCCGGGCACGAGATACATGCGCTCGTCGCGGAAGAACCAGGGGCCCGTTTCCCAGCGCGGACCCTCGGCGCCCAGTTGGGCTTCGAGCGCTTTGAGCGGCAGCGCATAGCCGATCACGCTGTCGAGCTCGCGATCGAACACGCGGCGCAGGCGTTCGCGCTCCAGCTCGTCGTCGAGCCGCGAGTCGAACGGATCGACGTTGACGGGCAAGCGGCGCTCGCGCCACAGGTAATACCAGACGTCTTCGTAGCCGGGCTCGATGTGCGCGTCCGTGAGGCCGAGCCGCTGCGCCAGCGCGCGGATGAAGCGCGCGGCGTCGGCGCTCGTGTACGAGGAGGGCGCGCTTTCGTCGGCGAACAAGGCGGGGTCGTGCCACGCGGGCTGGCCGTCCGCACGCCAGAACGCGGAGAGCGCCCAGCGCGGCAGTTGCTCGCCCGGATACCACTTGCCCTGGCCGAAATGCAGAAAGCCGCCCGCGCCATAGCGGTTGCTGAGCTTGTGGATCAGCGAGCTCGCGTAGTGGCGCTTGGTCGGGCCGAGCGCATCGGTGTTCCATTCCGCGCTGTCGCGCGCGTCGACGGACACGAAGGTCGGCTCGCCGCCCTGCGTGAGCCGCACGTCGCCCGCTTGCAGCCGCGCGTCGACCTGCGCGCCGAGCGCGAGCACGTTGCGCCATTGGTCGTCGGTATAGGGCTTCGTCACGCGCGGCGATTCGTAAATGCGCGTCACGCGCATCGTGTGCGCGAACTCCACCTCGCATTCGTCGACGAGTCCTTCGATGGGCGCGGCGCTCGTGGGCTGCGGCGTGCAGGCGAGCGGAATATGCCCCTCGCCCGCGAGCAGCCCCGAGGTGGGATCGAGCCCGAGCCAGCCCGCGCCGGGCAGATAGACCTCGCACCAGGCGTGCAGGTCGGTGAAATCGGCCGCTGCGCCCGCGGGGCCGTCGAGCGGCTGCACGTCGGGCGTGAGCTGGATCAGGTAGCCCGAGACGAAGCGCGCGGCCAGCCCCAGATGCCGGCATAGCTGAACCAGCAGCCAGCCGCTGTCGCGGCACGATCCGGTCGCGCGCGTGAGCGTTTCCTCGGGCGTCTGCACGCCCGGTTCGAGCCGGACCAGATAGCCGATGTCGCGCTGCAACTGCTGGTTCAGCGCCACGAGGAAGGTCACGGTGGCGGCGCGCGAGCGGTCGATCGCCTCGACATAGCGGCGAAACGCCGGCGACGCGCTCGTCGCCGGGTCGCAGGCCAGATACGGCGAGAGCTCGGCGCGCAACGCATCGTCATAGCTGAACGGATAGTGCTCGGCGTACTCGTCGAGGAAAAAGTCGAACGGGTTGTAGACCGACATCTCGGCGACGAGGTCGATGCTCACTGCGAATTCGCGCGTGCGCTCGGGCACGACGAGCCGCGCGAGGTAATTGGCGAACGGGTCCTGCTGCCAGTTGACGAAGTGGCCCGTGGGCGCGATGCGCATCGAGTACGAGAGGATTGGCGTGCGGCAATGGGGCGCCGGCCGCAGCCGCACGGTTTGCGGGCCGAGGCCGATGAGGCGGTCGTAGCGGTAGCGGGTGGTGTGATGAAGCGCGACTTGGATGGACATGGGCCGATGATCCCGTTCGGAGGTGGGGGTGCCTGCGCGCTAGATGAGCTCGGGGGCCTGGGCCACGCTGATCTCGACGCCGGACGCCCATGCGCCGATGCCGCTCACCGATTGCGTGTCGCGGTGGTCGAGCCCGACGGCGATGCGGACGTAGCGCTCGTCGGGGCAGCGGTTCAGGAACGGATCGAAACCGACCCAGCCGAGACCGTCGACGAAGGCTTCGGCCCACGCGTGGCCGCAGGGCGGCAGGGTTGCGGCGAGGGTGTGCGTTTGTGCGCTTGCTTGTGGGTTCGCTTGTGCGCTGACCTGTGCGCTCGCAAGCGTGCCGGTTTGCACGCTCGTTTGCCGCGCGGCGCCGGCAGCGGACTGCGATTGCAGCATCCCCGCACTGTCCATCTGCAATTGCTGCGACTGTTGCGACGGCTGGGCCGCACCGGCCTGCCGGATGGCCTCGGTCATGCGCTCCAGCGACCCGTCGGTCAGCACATAGCCGCACACGTAGCGCGCGGGAATCCGCAGCGCACGCGCGGCGGCGACGAACGCATGTGTGTGGTCGCGGCTCGATCCCTCGCCGCGCACGAGCGCCGCATCGGCTTGCGCGGGTTCATCGGCGTGCGCGGCCGGCACATGGCGAATCTGCGTATGCACCTGACCCATCAGCCAATGCAGCGCGTCGAGGCAGCCATGCTCGGCCGGCAACGCTGCGGCGAGCTCGCGCACCGCGCTGCCCGCGCGCGTGAGCGGCGTCTCGCGTTCGAACAGCCAGGGCGCCGCATAGGGATCCGCTTCGCCAAAGATGCCCGCGTGGTCCTCGGTCTCGACCACGCCCGCCGCGACGATCACGACTTCCGCGCGGCCGCGCTCGTGACGCACGAGATCGACGCGGTTGCCGAGCCCGTCGGTATAGCCCAGCGTGGGTTCGACGCCGTCGATGGTTACCTGCCACGCGCGCACGGTCTGACACGGGCCGCTTTGCGGTCGCAGGCGCAGCCGCTGCATCGCATAGGCGGCTTGTTCGTCGATGTGATAACGCGAGATATGGCGAATGGCGAGTCGCATGGATGCCCTCAATCGAAGTTGTACGCTTGCGCGATCTCGATGCCGAGACTGTTGTTGCGGCTGATGAAGTCGGTCAGGAATTCGTGCAGACCGCTCTTGAAAACGCGCTCGATACTGTTGTCGGCCAGCATTCTCAGGATCCTCGCGGCCGTTGCGTGGCAGCCGTGCGTCGTGCCGTAGTCGCGCGCGAGATAATCGAGGCTCGATACGACGCGGCCATAGCAATAGCGCAGCGAGCGCGGCATCCGGTTGTTGAGGATGAGGTAGTCGGCAATATTGATCGAGCGGTACTGAACGTCGTACACCCAGCGGTACGAACGGTGCGCGGCGACCGAGCGCAGAATCGACTCCCACTGGTAGTTGTCGAGCATCGTGCCGACGTGCGAGACCGACGGCAGCAGCAGGTGATACTTCACGTCGAGGATGCGCGCGGTGTTGTCGGCGCGCTCGACGAAGGCGCCGATCTGCGCGAAATCGAAGATCTCGTTGCGCAGCATCGTGCTGTAGAAACTGCCCAGTATCAGCGCGGTTTCGCGCTTGATCTCGTCGAGGATCGCGGGCAGGTTGCTCGACGCGATGGGCGGCGCGAGCGCGCGCTTGATCGAGAGCCACGCGCCGTTGACGCTTTCCCACGCTTCGCGCGTGAGCGCGGTGCGCACCATGCGCGCGTTCGAGCGCGCGAACTCGATGCACGAAAGCACGCTCGACGCGTTGTCGCGATCGCGCAGCAGATAGTCGGTGACGGTCTCGGCCGCGTAGTTGCCGTATTTCTCGCAATAGCCGGTGTCCGCGCCCGAGCTCACGAGCACCGACGACCACTGGGCCGGCGCGTCCGACGTGCTGGTGAGCGCCATGCGCAGGCCCGCGTCGACAATGCGCGCGGTGTTCTCCGCGCGCTCGATATAGCGATACATCCAGTAAAGACCGCTTGCCGTGCGTCCAAGTAGCATTTCGGACTACTCCCCAAATTCGTTGTTCTCGCGTGCGCCGCGTTGTAGTCGCGTGCACGACAGCCCCGAAGGCCGGCCATGCACGACGACCCGCCGCGCCATGCGCCTTCACTCCGCGAGCACCCAGGTGTCCTTGGTGCCGCCGCCCTGGCTCGAATTGACGACGAGCGAGCCCTCCTTCAGCGCGACGCGCGTGAGCCCGCCGGGCGTGATGCGGATCCGGTCCGACACGAGCACGAACGGGCGCAGATCGACGTGCCGGGGCGCGAGCCCGCGCTCGGTCAGAATCGGCGTCGTGGAGAGCGCGAGGGTGGGTTGCGCGATGTAGTTGGATGGATGCGCGCGCAGCTTCGCGGCGAAGGCGCCGAGCTCGTCGCGCGTGGCGGCGGGGCCCACGAGCATGCCGTAGCCGCCCGAGCCATGCACCTCCTTCACGACCAGTTCGTCGAGATGCTCGAGCACGTACTTGAGGCTGTCCGCCTCCGCGCAGCGCCACGTGGGGACGTTTTCGAGCAGCGCCTTGCGCCCCGTGTAGAACTCGACGATCTCGGGCATGTACGAGTAGATCGCCTTGTCGTCGGCGATGCCGGTGCCCGGCGCATTCGCGATCGTCACGTTGCCGGCGCGGTAGACGTCCATGATGCCGGGGACGCCGAGCACCGAATCGGGGCGGAACGTGAGCGGATCGAGAAACGCGTCGTCGAGACGGCGGTACAGCACGTCGATCGGACGATAGCCCTCGGTCGTGCGCATCGCGACGCGGCCGTCGATCACCTGCAGATCGCTGCCCTCGACCAGATGCACGCCCATCTGGTCCGCGAGAAACGCATGTTCGTAGTAGGCCGAATTATGGATGCCGGGCGTTAGCACCGCGACAGTCGGGTTATCGGCATTGCCGCCAGGCGGGCAGACACTGGCGAGCGACTGGCGCAGCAACTGCGGATAGGTCTCGACGGGCCGCACCTTCACGCGCTGGAACAGCTCGGGAAACAGTTGCATCATCGTTTCGCGGTTTTCGAGCATGTACGAGACGCCCGATGGCGTGCGCGCGTTGTCTTCCAGCACGTGGAACTGGTTTTCGCCGGTGCGCACGATGTCGACGCCGATGATGTGCGTATAGACGCCACCGGGTGGCCGGAAGTCGATCATCTCGGGGAGAAACGCGTCGTTGCACGCGATCAGTTGCTTGGGCACGATGCCCGCGCGAACGATTTCCTGACGATGATAGATATCGTCGAGAAACGCGTTGAGCGCCATCACGCGCTGCTCGATGCCTTGCGCGAGCCGCGCCCACTCCTGGCTGGAGAGGATGCGCGGCACGATGTCGAACGGAATCAGCCGTTCGGCGGCCTCGGCGTCGCCATAGACCGCGAACGTGATGCCGGTGCGGCGGAATACGGCTTCCGCGTCGTGCGCCTTGCGGGCGAGGTCCACGGCGTCCTGGGCGTCCAGCCACTGCTTGAGCCCGGAGTACGGGGTGCGCACGGTATCGCCGGTTTGCAGCATTTCGTCGAAAGGCTTCATTGATGTTCTCCGTCTTTCGCTCCGGCAGTGCTTTGCCGGTCCGGCGTAGACGTTTCAATGCAAGGTCCGTGCCTTGTGCATAACCGTGCATGGGCGTGCAGATGAGTGCATCGGCAGTGGATAAAAGCGGGCCATTTCCCTTGATCGGGCGCCATTCGGGTGCCATTCGCGTGCATGTGGACGCACCGCCGCGGTGCGTTGCGCTGCATGGCGGCTCAGAACTCCATGTCGAGTTCGTCGATGTCTTCGGTTTCCGCGCGCGCCGCCGCGATCCACTCGGCCATATAGGGCTGCTTGAGCATGCGCATGCAGTAGTCGGCGATGTCGGGCGCGATCGGCACGTCGTAGGTGAGCAGGCGCGTGACGACGGGGGCGTACATCGCGTCGGCGGCGCCGATCTCGCCAAAGAGCCAGGGCCCGCCGTACTGTTGCAGACAGTCGCGCCAGATCGTGACGATGCGCTCGATGTCGTCCTGCGCGCGCGACCAGATGCGGAAATCCGGAAAGTGGGCGCGCAGGTTCATCGGCAGTGCCGAGCGTAGCGCGCCGAAGCCCGAATGCATTTCCCCGCAGACCGACCGGCAGTGCGCGCGTGCATTGCGCTCCGCGGGGAGCAGGCGCGCCTGCGGCTGGATTTCGTTGAGGTATTCGCAGATCGCGAGCGTGTCCCAGACTTCGATGCCGTCGTGGCGCAGGCAGGGCACGAGAATCGAAGGCGAGAGCAGCAGCAGTTCGGCGCGCGCGGCCGCATCGTCGATCGGCACGGCGACCGTTTCGAATTCGAGGCCCGCGAGTTTGGCGAGCAGCCAGCCGCGCAGGGACCACGACGAATAGTTTCGACTGCTGATCGTCAAGGTCGTAGTGGGGTGATTCATGCAGGGCTCCCGAACGGAAAGGACGCAGTCGGACGCGACGCGCAGGGCGCAGGGCGCAGGCATGCACCGGACGGGGACATCGCGCGCGCCATGCACCTCGAAGGCCAGCGGCTGCACTGCTTTGCAGCACGAAGCGAGCGCGTGTTGCACCAGCGATTGCCCCGGACGTTGCCTCGTGCGTGGCGCTTCATATGCGTGCCGCCACGGCCAGGGCTTTCATGCGTACGAAAGCGGCCCACGACGCGCCCGACAAGGTGCAAGCGCCGTGCCAATGGCGCCCAATCGTGCCAACGGCACGCGCCTCTGGCATGCCTATTGCCTTTACGGGTTCGCGTTCAACCGGATCGGGATTTGAGCCATGAACCTGCTTGCCTATCCGGCCTATCAGGCGGTCACCGACCTGATGCGGCCCTGGCGCGCCGCCGCTTCGTTCGCGCGCGCGGCGCTCGCGGCGTGGCCCGCATTCGCCTGCGGATTCGACGCGCGTTATCTCGCCGCCTGCTGGGAGCAGATCGAGCTGGCGGGACTCTCGCACGCGCGTCTGCCGTTCGGCATCGACTCCGTGCAGGTGGACGGCGTGCGTGTGCCCGTGACGGAAGAGGTGGTGAAGCGCACGCCGTTCGCCTCGCTGCTGCATTTTCGCAAGGACGTCGCGGCCCCGCAGCCGCGCGTGCTGCTGGTCGCGCCGATGTCGGGGCACTTCGCGACGCTGCTGCGCGGCACGGTGCGCACCATGCTCGCCGATCACGACGTCTATATCACCGACTGGCATAACCCGCGCGACGTGCCGCTCTCGGCGGGGCGCTTCGGCTTCGACGAATATGTCGGGCACGTGGTGTCGTTCATCCGCAGGATCGGTCCCGACGCCCACCTGGTGGCGATCTGCCAGCCGACCGTCGCCGCGCTGGCGGCCGTCTCGCTGATGGCCGCCGACAACGATCCCGCGCAGCCCGCGAGCATGACGCTGATGGCCGGCCCCATCGACTGCCGCGTGAATCCCACGCGGGTCAACGAGCTCGCCAGCAGCCGGCCGATCGAATGGTTCGAGCGCAACCTCATCAGCGCGGTGCCGGGCGGTTTTGCGGGCGCGCAGCGGCGCGTGTATCCGGGCTTCGTGCAGCTCGGCGCGTTCATGTCGATGAACCTCGAGCGCCATCTCGCGTCCTTCGAGCAGATGCGCCACGAGCGCACGAAGGGCGACCCCGCGAAAGCCGATGCCATCAACGTGTTCTACCGCGAGTATTTCGCCACCTCGGACCTGACCGCCGAGTTCTATCTGGAAACCGTGAGCTCGGTGTTTCAGCAATACGCGCTGCCGCTCGGCAAGCTCAAGGTGGGCGAGCGCCTTGTGGAGCCGCATGCGATCCGGCGCACCGCGCTGCTGACCGTCGAAGGCGAGAAGGACGATATCTGCGCCGTGGGGCAGACTGTGGCCGCCCAGGATCTCTGCTCGGGGCTGCGCCCGTACATGAAGACGCACCACGTGCAGACGGGCGTGGGCCATTACGGCGTGTTCAACGGCTATCGCTGGGATACGCAGATCTATCCGCTGGTGCGCTCGACGATTCACGATCACGAGCCGCGCGCGCAGCGGATGTTGTCGTCGTCGCCGGGGGTGGTGAGCGGCGATCAGGTGAGGCTGCGCGCGCTGCTCGATGCCGAGGCTATAAAATTACAATCTGCTATCGGTTAGCTCACTTTTGTACTACAACGAGAGTGTTGCCGGAGCGCCGACGCTTCCGGCAGGTTCGGCGGGTCCTGCGGGCGTGCGACGAAGAGAGGCGCAATGTCGAACAAGCATGTCGCATTGTCTGGCCATGTTCGGCGCCTGTGCTCTCTGGGATGCGATCCGCATCTGGTGATTCCCCATGTGACCGAAGCGCTGCGCAAAATCGCGGGCGCCGAATGGGCCATGTTCTTTTACGCGGACGAGCATTTCGGCCTCGCGGACGTGTACAGCGAGAACCAGGCCGTGCTCGACGTGATGCCGGTCTACTTCGCCCAGATCCACAACACGAGCAATCAGGAAGTGCTCGGCGTCGATTTTCAAACGGCCATGCGGCGTGGCAGGGGATATGAAAACAGCCTCCAGTTCGACGACGCATTGCCGGGCAGCACGATGTATGGCGAGCTATGGCAGCCCACGGGCATCCGCCATAGTCTGGAGCTGACGGCCAGCGACGGGCGCCGGGGCTGGGGCAGTCTGCAACTGGCGCGGCCGCCTGGCGGCAGCCCATTCACCGCGCGCAATCACGCCGACATTCGCCCGCTATCGCGTCACATCGCGCATGCGCTTCGTAGTCCAGAGCAAATTTCCGTGCACGACGCCGAGCTCGCGAGCAGCGCCATTGTGGTGGCCGACGAAACAGGCAAGGTCTTGCTGCGCAGTGCGGAAGGCTCGAGGCTGCTCTGGCTGGCGGGCGGCGCACCGGGCCTCGCGCGCGTCGAGGCGCGCCTGCCCGACTGGCTCTCGCCGCTGCGCGGTACGTTCAACCGCTTATGGCAAGGAGTCGCGGTGCCGCCGGCCGTGCTCGAACGGCGCTGCGCGGCGGGGCGTTTCGTGTTCAAGGCCTATCGCTTCGATCCCGACGAGACCTGCGTGCATGGCCTCGCGATCGCCATTCATATCGAGCATTTTCCGCCGCTCGCACTGGCTGTCGAAAATCGCGGCTTCGAACTGGGCCTGAGCGAGCGGCAAAGACAGATTTGCCTGCACATGATCGCGGGCCGGAGCTATGGCGAGATCGCGAGGCTGCTCGACGTGCGCGAAAGCACAGTGATCGATCACGTGCGCAAACTCTACCGCAAGCTCGATGTTCACAATCGCGGCGAACTGAGAGGCGTTTTTTGTGCCCAGGCTTCTGCGTGATGGCGCCGGAGCGGAGCCATCACGCGGCGCTTTGCGTCGTCGGCCTTTGCATCGTCAGCCGAGGCTCGACATCCACAGGTTGTGATCGTCGCCGATGCCACGCCATGCGAGCACCAGCTTGCCGCCCAGCAGCGCGATGGCCGGACCGGCTTCGCTGCCGACGTTCGGCACGCTCATTTGCCCCGAGAACTCGCCATCGCGATAGCGCGAGAACCAGAGCGCGTGATCGCCGGGGATGCCTTTCCATGCGAGGACGAGCTCGTTGCCGCGCTGGGTCGCCACGAGCGCATCGCTGGTGCCGATCGGGACCGGCGTTTCTCCGGAACTCAGATCGCCGGCGTCGATGAAGGCGATTTTTTCCTGCGGCCCCCAGATGCGGTTTGCCGGGTCCACGAGGCGCGCGTGCCAGGCATTGTTGTCGCCGCTAACGCCTTTCCAGAACATGTGCAGTTCTCCGTTATAGACCGCCAGGGCGGGACCGGAAGACGTCCCGCGGCCCGCGATCAACTGCTGGGGCGACCACGCGTTCGCACCGTCGAAGGTCGACCAGTAAATGCCGGAGTCGCCGGGCAAGCCCTTCCAGGCCAGCACGAGCGTCCCGCCGAACTCGACGAGCGCAGGCCGCTCACTGGTGCCGACCGCGATGCGTTGCTGACCCGTCCATCCCGTGAGCGCGGGGTTGCGGGCCCAGTAGATGTTGTGATCGTCGCCCACGCCTTTCCAGGCCATGAAGAGTCCCGCGCGCAAGGTGCCGGCGGCCGAGGGAGGATGATAAGCAACCAGCGAAGGCCCATGCGAAGAGCCCGTATTGGGGATTTTCTGCTGCGGCGTCCATGCGACGCCGTCCGCGCTCGATGCGAAGTAGAGGCCCGAATCGCCCACGGTGCCTTTCCAGGCCATGTACAAGGTTTCCGATGCGGGGCCGAACAGCGCAGGCTGCGTGACATTGGCCATCGACGGCGCATGCGACGACGCGCGATTCGGCAGCGGGATCTGCGGCTGCCAGTCGTAGAGGCTGCGGATCGCTTCGATCGTTTCGGGGTCGAGCACGCGCGTCAATGGCGCGGCCGGATACATCAAGGCCTTGCGCGACGTCGAGTGACCAAGCCCGAGCGTATGCCCGGCCTCGTGGAGCAGGACGGCAAGCAACAAGTCAGGGGTCCATATCGCGCCGATGTCGAGGTAGAGATCTCCATGCGGCGGCGCCGCGCCCACGCCGATGGCGCCATTGCCGAGCCGCGAGTCGAGCGAAGAGTCGCCGAACTTGAGGTGCAGGTCCCCGCCGCTATCAACGTGACGGAACGAAAAGAAAGGACAGACCGCCTGATATTGCATGTACGCGTCCCACGTCAGTTGATCGACGTCTGCGGCCGTGACTCCCTTGCAGCCGGTCGCGTCGACGCTGATCGAGAGATTACCGCGCGTCCAGCGGCCGATCGGCGTGCCATAGGCGAGCGGGTGCGTGCCGCTCGTCTGCCGGGGCGTATCGGCCACGCCGCAAAACCGGCGGAACAAGAGTTGCGCGATTTGCCGGAGCAGGTTCTGGTTGGCGAGCTGATGGTCCGAGTATCCGAGGCCGAGGGCCACCTCGCGGAGCTTATTGGCGATCGGCTGGCTGCTGGCGGTCGCGGGGTGGTCGTTGTCGAGAAAGTGCTTGATTGCTTCCTGCTCCGCGGGGGAAAGAACCAGCCGATCGATCGCGCCGCGGGTGAGTAGTCCGGTGGGCATTGCTCGCTCCTGGGTGAGAGAAAAGCGTAAGACTTGCTGCATGATAGATGCGGCCAATCCGTCGCGAGCCCTCTGCGCAGGGGGTATTTCGATCGTTGCATGGACGCCCACAAAGTTTGTAATCCTGATGATTGCTATCGCGTCACCGATCACGTATCGGGGCGGCGGCGCGCGGCGCACGCCACCGCCGCCCCGGGGCGAACCTAACTGGTTTGATTCATCTGCGCCATCATTGCCGACGTGCCGGTTGCATCGAGCGAGCTGCGCAGCGCGAGCACGAGCACCACGATGCTCCAGAGCGTGACGACGAGAATGTCCCAGCCGAAGCCGATCACCCCGCGCCCGCCGCCGATGCCGCCGAGCCACGACAGCAGCCACAGGCCGCCGAACCACGGCAGCAGCCACGCGATGTGGCGCCAGCCGAAGTCGTGAACGCTGCGGCGCGCAACGAAGTGGTAGTGGAGCGCGTAAATCACGAAGCCGATCGCCACCAGCAGGAACAGGAAGTTATTGGTCTTGAACCCCGTCCAGTAGATGATGAGATTGCTGCAGATGAACGCGAGCGGAGCGACGACGCCGGCGCCGCGCATGCGGAACGGCCGCTGGAGGTCCGGCAGATTGCGCCGCAGGACCATGAGCGCGACGGGACCGAGGCCATAGGTCAGCACGGTGATCGAGGTGATGTAGCTGACCATCTGCTGCCACGCCGGGAAGGGCAGCAGAAACAGCACGCCGACCACCCACATCGCGAGCACGCTGAGCCACGGAATCTTGTTGCCGTTCAGACGCGTGAGCGCGCGCGGGCCCGCGTTCATTTCACCGGCGGCGAACAAGACGCGCGAGCCGCCCGTCACGTACATGAGGCCGGTGCCGCCCGGCGAGACATAGGCGTCGATATAGAGCAGCGTCGCCATCCAGCCGAGCCCGAGCGTGGCCGCGAGGCCGGCGAACGGACCCATTTCGCCCTTGAAGCTCAGTTGCGCCCAGCCGTGCGCGAGGTCGCCGGGCGCGAGCGCCATGATGAACGCGACCTGGAGCAGGATGTAGATGACGGCGGCCAGCACCACGGCGCCCACCACGGCAAGCGGGATATCGCGGTGCGGGTTGGCGGTTTCGCCGCCCAGGTCGATGGCCGTGCGAAAGCCCAGATAGCTGAAGACGATGCCGGCGGCCGGCAAGGCCGTGAACATGCCGGAGAGCTTGTAGGTGCCGGGCGCCGCGTGCATGACGTCCCAGTGGGTGCTCGCCGCGATCAAGCCCACGATGGTCACGAGCGGCACCAGGATCTTCCACCAGGTGATGGTGGAGTTCACGTTGAGGAGCCAGCGCACGACCAGCAGGTTCAGGAGCGCCATCACGCCGAGCAGCGCGGCGCAGGCGACGAACCCCGTCAACGTTAGCAGTCCAGAGCTTCCGGGGCGGATGAACCACGGCAGATAGTTGTTGGCGTAGGTGACGATGGCCTCGGCCTCGACGGCCGGTACCGGCACATAGGCCAGAAAGAGCAGCCAGCACCAGATGCGGCCGAGCCCTTCGCCGTGGCTCGCGTGGCTCATGTGGACCAGCGCGCCGCTGCGCGGGAACAGGGCGGCGAGCTCGGCGAAGCACAGCGCAATCAGCATGATGATGATGGCGCCGAGCACCCAGCTGCCGATGCTGTACGGTCCTGCGATGCGGGAGGCGTGATAAGCGCCGAACAGCCAGCCCGAGCCGATCATGCTGGTTGTGCTGGCAAACAGTAGCCCTACGATTCCGGCGTCGCGCCGGAGTTTGCCTTCGAGGGTCAGGCTTGAGGGAGTGCTCATGCCGAACTCCTTGCTTTCAGTCACCCCTGACCGATTGCATTGTTCTAGTCCCGTGTGCTGCGTTCTCCTGCCGGTGTGTTACCCCGTCGAAATGGCAAGGCCATCCCGTAGTTTTCAATATAGGCCTGGTTTACGGGTCCTGCCAAAGCGCGCAACCCCATTGAACTTCCGCAAATCGGTTGTCAAAAAGAGGGAATTAACGGTATTGACCAATTTTAAGATTCGCTTAAGAAAACTTCCTTAGCCTCGGGTATTTCGCCCATCGGTGCCGCAATGGCGCCGGTGTCTCTTCGAAAGCGGCGTGCTGCGCGCGCGGCTTTCTGCCAGCCAGCCGTACCCGATTTTGTATCCGTAGATGCCCAAATTCGTATCGACGACCGCCCAGGGAGTCGCGGGTAGAGCGATGCTCGTTGCCGCCCTCAGCACCGCCTGCACGGCGTGGCTCTCGCACGAGATGCCGCGGCCCGACGCCGAAATATCGCTGCACGCCTCCGACGACATGCCCGATCGCGCCGCGCGCGATCCTGTCTCCGGCATCGCTACGCCGGACGTCGCCGCATCGGCTTCCGCGCCCGTGGTCGCTCCGGTTCCCGCTTATCGTGTCGAGACCGCCGAGGTCACCCGCAGCTTTGCGGCCACGGCGGATCAGTTGGGGGTGAGCGCCGCAGTGACGGCGAAGCTCGCGCGCGCGCTCGCCGGGCGGCTCGACTTCCGGCGCGATCTGCAGCCCGGCAGCGAGGTGCGGCTCGTGTTCCGCAACGGCGCGGCGCAGGCCAGCGCGTCCGCCGGTCCGGCGGGAAAGACGGGAACAGCGCAGACCGCCGCCCCGGCAGCCGGCGCCGGCGATGCGCCCATCGCGATGCGCATTTCCACCGGCAAGGACGCACACGACCTGTTTCTCTATCGCAATCTCGACGGCAAGGCGTTCTACTACAGCGCCGATGGCCATCCGGCGGCACCGTCGTTCCTGCGCTATCCGCTCGACTACAAGCGCATCTCCTCGGACTTCTCGCCCAACCGGCTCGACCCCTTCACGCACCGCCTCGCGCCGCACGAGGGCGTCGATTTTGCCGCGCCCGTGGGCACGCCCGTGCACGCGACCGCGCAGGGCACGGTGACGTTCGCGGGCTGGCAGCGGGGCTATGGCCGCGTCATCAAGATCAGGAATTTCGGCGAATTCTCCACGACGTTTGCGCATCTCTCGCGGTTCGAGAAGGCGCTGCGCGTGGGCAGCCAGGTGCGCCAGGGTCAGGTAATCGGCTACGTGGGCAAGACGGGCTGGGCGACCGGGCCGCATCTGCACTACGAGGTCCATGTGGATCACGTGCCGCAGGACCCGCTCACGGTCGAACTGCCGATCCGCACGGCGTTGAACGGCGCGGATCTCGAACATTTCGCGCAGCAGGTCCAGCAACTCACGCCGATGCTCTGAGCGCCGGGCGAGGGAGATGTGGACACGCGGCGCGCACGCGTTGAGCGGCGCGCGTCAGCGCCATTTCAGTGCATGCGCGTTATGAACTAAAGTGGGGCTACAGTGCGATAGCGCGCGGGAGCCGGGCCGGTTCGCGCGCATTACCGGCTGGGCAGCCGGCACGCGTTTTCGACGACCCAGGAGCCTTGCCATGAGCGAACACGGGCAGCACCCTTCAGCTGTTCTGACCTTCAAGAGCAGCCACGATTTCGACACGACGATCGCGCGCCTCAAAACGGCGCTCGAGCGCGTGGGCGCCGTCGTGTTCGCCGACGTGGACCAGCGCGAGGCGGCCGAACTCGCGGGCCTGACGTTGCGGCGCACCCGGCTCATCCTGTTCGGCAATCCGAAGGCGGGCACGCCGGTCATGGCGGCCAATCCGCACGCGGCGCTCGAATTGCCGCTGCGGCTCGTGATCTGGGAAGACGACGCAGGGCGCGCAAACGTCGACTATCTCGACGTCACGCAGACGCTCGGGCCGCACTATGCCATCGCGCCCGATTTGCTTGCGCCCTTGCAGCGCGTGGCGGCGCTCCTGCAGACCGCGGTGCAGTGAAGCACGCGGCGCCGCGAGACTAGCGGCGCCGCACCCTCATCCCCTATTGCCCGAAAAATACGTCGCACTCCGAACGAGGCCAGCATGCCTTGCCTGTGCGATGGCCCGAGACGCTGTGCGTGTCGGGCATGCCGCCATACGACATGTCGGTGCTGGCCTGGGCGGAAGCGTCCGCGTCATCGGTCATCGTCTGATGCGCGCGCTGCTGCGAAACAGGCTCGTCCTTCGATTGCGCCGTTGCGGGCGCACCGGCCGCCAGTACCGCCACGCAGCCGGCGATCAACGCCAAGCGAATCTTCATTTCAACACTCCTTCCCTGGCAAAACCCAAACACGACCCGCTGTGCGCACGGCGAAACGCCGCGCCGTGCGCACTCGGGTGGAAGGCCGGGATGCCGGCGCAAGAGGCCGGGCTGCCGGACGTGTTAGCTAACGCTTTCTCACAAGCCCGCCTGCGCCGGTTCGGGAGGCGGGGCAGCGTGGTGCGGCGCAAGAAGAAGGGAAGAGCGGGCGCGCAGAGAACATCCGCGCTGCACCTCCGTTATAGCTCGCATGCGCAATAGTGCAACGCAACCCTGCGCCGAGTGAGCAAATTCTTTCCGAAATGAAATTAAGCGAAAGTTTAATGAAATGAGATGGTCGCCATGTCGTCATGTTCAGGTGTTCAAATGCGCTCGCCCAGATGTCTGGCAAATCGAACTGCATGAACCTGCACGAACCTGCATGGCGCGGCGGCAAGGCCTTACGCATTTGACGCGTCGGCGGGACTCTGAAACCAATTCGAAGAATCGACGGAGCCTCACAACATGTCTCGCATGTATCGCCGGGCACTATTCGCCGTGCCGTGCGCGGGCCTCGCCGCCGCACTGTTCGCGTGCGGCAGCAGCAATTCGAACCCCGCCTCGACGCCTGCGCCCACGGCCACGTCCGCGCAGGACGCGCTCGCGACCGCCACGCCGATCAAGCACCTCGTGGTGATCTACGGCGAGAACGTCTCGTTCGACCACTACTTCGCGACCTATCCGAACGCTACGAACCCCTCGGGCGAACCGGCCTTCGCGGCCACTTCGGGTACGCCGGCCGTCAACGGTCTTTCGGGCACGCTGCTCACGGCCAACCCGAACTTCACGAACACGGCCAACGGCACGGACGCCGCGAACCCGTTCCGCCTCGACCGCACCCAGGCGGCCACCGCCGACCAGAATCACGCCTACACGGCCGAGCAGCAGGCCGGCGACAACGGCGCGCTCGACCTGTTCCCGAAGTACACCGGCACCGCGACGAGCGGCGGCGCAGGCGCGTTCGGCACGAAGGGCCAGGTAATGGGCTACTTCGACGGCAACACGGTCACGGCGCTGTGGAACTACGCGCAGAAGTTCGCGATGAGCGACAACGCATGGACCGCCACCTATGGCCCGTCCACGCCCGGCGCGCTCGAAGTGGTGGCGGGGCAGACCAACGGCTTCCAGATCGTGCTCTCGTCGAAGCGGCCGGCCACGGCAACTAGTTCGTCCTACTACATTAATGACGGTGCGGGCGGCCTCACGATGATCAACGACGTCGATCCGGGCTACGACGTCTGCTCGAGCACGACCGACACGGGCATGATCAACGCGCAGAATATCGGCGACCTGCTCAACGCGCAGAAGATCAGCTGGGGCGGCTTCATGGGCGGCTTCAACCTGCAGACGACCAACGCGAACGGCACGACGGGCTGCAAGCGCAGCACGATCGCGACGGCAGTGAACGCGGCCACGGCCGACTACATTCCGCACCACAACTGGTTCCAGTACTTCAAGTCGACCGCGAACCCGCAGCACACGCGCCCGAGCTCGACGGCCGCGATCGGTTCGAGCCTCGAAACGGACGGCAAGACGGCCGAGCCCGCGAACCACCAGTACGACACCGACGACTTTTTCGCCGCCGTGAAGGCCGGCAATTACCCGTCGGTGAGCTTCCTGAAGGCGCCGGCCGCGCAGGACGCGCATGCGGGCTACTCGGACCCGCTCGATGAGCAGCAGTTCGTCACGAAGGTCGTGAACTTCCTGATGCAGCAGCCCGACTGGAAGAACACCGCCGTGGTCGTGACCTATGACGACTCGGACGGCTGGTACGACCACCAGTACATGGCGCCCGTGAATTCGTCGATGGCCTCGGCCGACCAGCTCAGCGGCAACGGCGCTTGCGGTAACGGCGCGCAGCCGAAGGGCGTCGCGGGCTCGCCCGTCAATGGCCGCTGCGGTCCGGGCACGCGCATTCCGTTCGTCGTGATCTCGCCGTGGGCGAAGGCGAACTATGTGGATCACACCTTCATCGACCAGGCCTCGGTGGTGCGCTTCGTCGAAGACAACTGGCTCGGCGGTACGCGTCTGGGCGGCGGTTCGTTCGACGCCTCGGCAGGCGACATGCGCGGCATGTTCGACTTCAGCGGCCAGGGCAATCTGCCGGTCCTGTATCTCGACGGCGCGCAGGGCACGCAGCTGAGCTCCGCGCCGGCGATGTGATCGACCGGGAAGAACGCAACATGTCCGAGCTTTCCTCTTCGTCGTCTCCTGCTTCCCGTGCGGCGCGCGCGAGTGCCAGGCCCGCGCGCCTCGCGCTGCGCGCCGCTGCCGCCATCGCGATCGCGGCGCTGGGCTTCAGCGCCTACGCCGTGGCCTTTCCCGCCGACGTGCCCGCGCCCGTGGGCGCCATCGTCGAGAACCTCACGGGCGCGAATCCGCATCCGGTCGTATTGCAGCGGCCGCCCGTGGCGCCGCTCTCAGCCATGGCCCAGCTCGGCAAGCAGCTCTTCTTCGATCCGGCGCTCTCGGCTTCGGGCAAGCAGTCGTGCGCGTCGTGCCATAGCCCCGGGCACGCCTACGGGCCGCCCAACGGGCTCGACGTGCAGCAGGGCGGACTCGTGATGACGCAGCAGGGCTATCGTCCGCCGCCTTCGCTGATGTATCTGTATCGCCAGCCCAATTTCAGCATCGGCCCCGATGCGGGCGAGAACGACGACGCCCCCACGCTCGCGCAGCAAGCCACGGCCTCGGCCGACGTGGTGAAATCGCAGAAGACGGCAGGCGGTCCCTCGACCTCGGTCGAGATGGTGCCGCAAGGCGGCCTGTTCTGGGACGGCCGCGCCGATACGCTGCAGCAGCAGGCCTACGGCCCGTTGCTCAACCCGGTGGAGATGGCGAACACGAGCGTCGATACGGTGGCGGGCAAGCTCGGGCACGCGTCCTACGCAAAGCGCTTCACCGAGTTGTTCGGACCACGAATCTTCGGCGACCACAAGCTGCTCGTCTCCGAAGCGATGTTCGCGATCTCGCGCTATCAGGTCGAGGACCCGTCGTTCCATCCGTATAACAGCAAGTACGATCGCTGGCTCGAAGGGCGCGCGCGCCTCACGCGGGCCGAGCTGCATGGCCTGCGCCTCTTCAACGATCCCGACAAGGCGAACTGCGCGGGCTGCCATCTCTCGAAGCCGGGCAAGGACGGCCTGCCGCCGATGTTCACCGACTATCAGTACGAGGCGCTCGGCGTGCCGCGCAACCGCAAGCTCGCGCAGAACCAGAACCCGCGCTTTTTCGATCTGGGCGTGTGCGGGCCGTTTCGCGCGGACATGTCGAACCAGACGCAATATTGCGGGATGTTCCTCACGCCCACGCTGCGCAATTCGGCCACGCGCACGGTGTTTTTCCACAACGGCATTTATCACGACCTCGACCACGTGATGGCGTTCTACAACGAGCGCAATACCGACCCGGGCAAGTTCTATCCGCGCGGCGCGAACGGCAAGATCGAGCAATACGACGATATTCCGGCGGTGTATCGCAAGAACGTGGACGTGACGGACGCGCCGTTCGACCGCAAGTTCGGCGACAAGCCCGCGATGACCGACGACGATATCCGCGACATCGTCGCGTTTCTGAAGACGCTCAACGACGATCCGGTGGAGTCGCCGAACTAGCCTGCGGCGCTTGCGTTTCCGTTTGCGTTTCCGTTTGCGTTTCCGGTTGCGTTTCCGGTTGCGCGCCGCCCTCGGCCAGCGCGTTGCGCGGATCGGGCGGCGCGCCGTCGAATGCCTTCGCCTTGACCTGGTTGCGGCCGGCCTGCTTCGCGGCGTAGAGCTCTTCGTCCGCGGCGCGCAACAGCGCATGCGCGCCCGTGCTTTCGCGCGGCGTGCAGGTCGCGCAGCCCACGCTCACCGTCACCGAGCCGTGCTCGCTGTGCCCGTGCGCGATGCCGAGACGCTGCACGTTCGCGCGGATCTGCTCGGCGATCTTGCGCGCGCCCTCGGGCGGCGTGTTCGAGAGCACCACCGCGAATTCCTCGCCGCCGTAGCGCGCCGCCATGTCGGTTGCGCGATGCACGCAGGCCTCGATCGCGTGCGCCACGGCGGCCAGCACCTCGTCGCCCACCGCGTGTCCGTAGAAGTCGTTGAAGAGCTTGAAGCGGTCGATGTCGATGAAGAGGATCGAGAGCGGCTCCTCTGCGCGGCGTGCGCGGTTCCATTCGTTCACGAGACGCAGGTCGAGTGCGCGGCGGTTCGCGAGGCTGGTGAGGGCGTCCGTGACCGAAAGCCGTTCGAGTTCGGCTTGCGTGCGCAGGCGCGCGCGCAAGCCGAACGCGAGCAGCCACGAGGAGAGCGCGACGACCGCGCCGAACGCGAGCGACATCGGCACGTAGAGCGCCACGCGCTGGTGCCAGCGCGCGAGCGCGTCGTCGAGCGCGGGCGCCACCGCCACGATCAGCGAAGTGTGCGGCACGCGCCGCCAGGTGTAGATGCGCGTCGTGCCGTCCTCGTCGTCGCGCGCGACGAAGGTGCCGGCGCTCGACTTGAGCATCGGCGCGATCTGCCGCTGCGAGGCGAGATTCGTGCCCACGTCGTAATCGGAAAAGGGCTTGCGCGCGAGCAGCATGCCGTCGTCGAGCATGATGAAGACGGCGCCGCGGCTGCCCACGTCGATGCGGCTGAACAACTGCTGGAAATACGCGAGCCGCAGCGTGAGCAGCACCACGCCGCCGAATGCGCCGTCGTAGCCGCTCACGCGGCGCGAGAGCCCGATCGCGTACTGGCCTTCGTTCACGCGTGAGCGGAACGGATCGGAGATGTACATGCCCACCGAGCGGCTGCGCTGCTGGGCGCGGAAGTAGTCGCGATCGGCGAGATTGACGTTGGGGTAGTCGCGACCATCGAGCGATTCGACGATCTTGCCCTGCGCGTCGACATAGAGCGCGCCGTCGAGATAGGACGCGCCGGCCACGCGGCTGAAGATGAGCTTGCGGCGCAGGTCGGGCGGCAGCGCGGCCGTGCGCGGATCGCGGATCGCATCGAGCGCGTCGGTGAGGATCAGATCGTAGACGCCGAAGTTGTTTTCGAGGTGCGCGGACATCAGCGAGACCAGCGTTTCGGAGGTCTGCCGCGCGTGCGCGAGCGCCTGCTCGCGCTGTTGCGCGAAGCCCGTGAACGCCAGCGCGACGATTGCGATGGCCACGAGCGTGCCCGCGCAGCCGGGCACGAACGGATGGCGCCCCAGCCAGCGGAACTGCGCCGCGAACGCGTGGCGCACGGCGCCGCTCAAGCGTGCGGGCAAGGGCCTCGGCGCCATGATCGGGGCGGGTCGTCGGCGTTGGCGCTTACGTTTGCTTGCCGTCGTGCACGAGATGGATCGTGACGATGACCGAGGCGTCGTCGAGCGCTTCGAGCGCGTGCTGCTCGCCCGCGCCGAGCAGCAGCATCTCGCCCGCCTGCATGGTGCGCGGCTCGCCCTTCACGAAGAAGCGGATCACGCCCTCCACGCATTGCACCGTGATTTCGCCGGGCACGTGGTGCTCGGGCAGGCGCTTGCCGGCCGGCAGCACGAGGCGGATCACCTCGAGCTGCGCGGCGCGGATCAGCGTGGTCGACTTCGCGTCCTTGAACGCGCCGCCGAGCGGACGCACGTCGAAGACTTCGCCCGGCGTGGCGTGAGCAATGGCCATGATCGTCTCTCCGGCTCAGGGCACAAGCTTCGCGGTCAGCGTGATCTTCGCGTTGTTGGCGAACAGCTTCGAGACGGGGCAGTTCTCCTTCGCGCCGGTCGCGAGCTTCTCGAAGGTCGCTTGGTCGATGCCGGGAATCTTCGCGCTCATGTCGAGCTGGCAAGCGGTGATCGAGAAGCCTTCGCCCACCTTTTCCAGCGTGACCGTCGACTTCGTCTCGATGCTATCGGCCTTGAAGCCCGCCTCGGTGAGAAAGAGCGAGAACGCCATCGTGAAGCAGCCCGCGTGCGCGGCGCCGATCAGCTCCTCGGGGTTGGTGCCGGGGCCGCTCTCGAAGCGCGAGGCGAAGCCGTAGGGCGCGTTCTTGAGCACGCCGGTCTGGGTCGAGATCGAACCCTGGCCGTCCTTGATGCCGCCATGCCATTGGGCGGTTGCCGTCTTTTGCATGATGTTTCTCCGCAAGTGCGAGGGGGAAAGCGCGGAGCGCGCAAGCGGCGTGCCGCGCGTTCAGTGCGCGCCGCCCGCGTACCAGGCGGCCGCCGCGTCGATTTCCTCAGGGGTCATGTTGCGCGCGATATTGCGCATCTGCTCGGAAATATCGTTGTGGCGAGTGCCGTCCGCGAAGGCCGCGAGCTGGGCCTTCGTATAGGCCGCGGGCAGGCCGTCGAGCCAGGGGCTGCCCACCTTGTGGTCGACGCCGCCGTGGCACGCCGCGCACGCCGGGATATTGCGCAGCGGCGCGCCTTCCGAGACGATCGCGGGCGCGTCGCCGCGAATGCGCGCAGCGGGCGGCAGCGAGGCGTAGTAGGCCGCGAGATCGCGCATGTCCTGATCCGAGAGATTCTGCGCCATCGGCGACATCACCGCGTTCTTGCGCGCGCCGCTCTGGAAGTCGAGCAGTTCCTTGTACACCACGCTCGCGAACTGCCCCGCGAGATTCGGCGAGTTGGCCTCGCTCATGCCGCGCGGGCCGTGGCACATCGTGCAGCGCAGCGAGAGCGTGGCGCCGCGCCCGATCGAGAGCGTCGTGGCGTCGTCGAGCATGTGCGGCGTGAGCTCGACCGTGCTGACCTTGTAGCCGGGCGTGATCGGCGTGCCCACCTGGTACCACTGGCGCGGCACCCCGGCGGCGCTGCAGATGGCGTTCCAGATGCCCTGGAATTGCGGATCGCTCTGCGCGGAAGGCAGCCAGATGAAGCCGATCAGCGCGGAGGCGACGAGCGCGAGGATCGTCGCGCCCACGCTCGCGCGGAACCAGACATTGCGTAACGTGAACAGGCGTTCGTCGCTCATCGCGGCGCTCCAATCGGAATCGCGGGCACGGCCGTGTTGGGTGTCGCGAGCAGTTGGGCGATGGGGTAGCCGTAGTTGGTGATCGTGAGCGCGACCATCAGCACGAGCCACAGCGCGAAACCGTTCAGCGCGGCGGGTAGCACCGGAGATTCGTGCACTGGCGTGCTGAAGCGGTATTCCTCGGGGGCCTGCGCGGCGCTGCGATGGCCCTGCAGCAGCACCACGAAGAACAGGATCGCGGAGATCACGAGAATCAGCCCGCCCACGGCCGAGATGGCCACGAGCGCGGCCTGCCCGGCCAGCGCGGGGTCGCTGTAGTCGAAGTAGGCCATGCGGCGCGGCATGCCGAGAATGCCCACCATATGCCACGGAAACGTGGTCACGATCATGCCGATGAACCAGAGCCAGAGCTGCCAGCGCATGAGGCGCCAGTTGGCGAGCGCGCGGCCCGTGAGCTGCGGCCACAGATCGTAGGCGATGGCGAAGTACATGATGACGATCGCGCCGCCGTAGATCAGGTGAAAGTGGCCCGTGACCCATTGCGTGTTGTGGATCGGCTGGTCGAGCTGGTAGCTCATGTTGATGAGCCCGCCCGCACCGCCGAAGCCGAGCATCACGAACGAGAGCGCCACGGCGAGCATCTGCGGGTTCTGCCACGGCAGCTTCGCGATCCAGCCGAATACGCCCTTGCCGCCGCGCAGCCGCCCCGCGATCTCGACCGAGGCGCAGATCGTGAAGACCGTGAGCAGCGTGGGCACGGCCACGAGCGCCGTGAACACCGACTGCAGGAACTTGAAGCCCGAGCCCACCTGCGGGTCGGTGAAGAGGTGGTGCAGGCCGATGGGCATGGCCACCACGAGGAACAGGATGAACGAGATGCGCGCCATCGCATCGCTATAGAGGCGCCCGCCGATCGCGCGCGGCACGATCGTGTAATAGGCGATGTACGCGGGCATGAGCCAGAAGTAGACGATGGCGTGCAGCGTCCACGAGAAGAACACACGCGCGAGGCCCGCGTCGATGGTGCTGCGCCAGCCGAGCGCGACGGGCAGGATCTGGAACAGCACTTCAATGGCCGCGCCCACGGCGGTCCAGCCCCACAGATACGCGCCCGCCACGGTCGCGAACATCGCGAGCGGCACCGGCTTGCCGCGGTTCTCGCGCTTCCACGCGGCGAGATTCACGCTCATCAGCGCGACCCAGACCCACGAGCCCACCACTACGAGCACGACGCCGATGTAATAGAACACGTTGCCGATCATCGGCGGATAGAAGGTGTAGAGCACCGAGGCGCGACCGAGCGCGACGGGCACGGAAGCGCTCACCGCGCCGAGCGTGAGCAGGATGAAGCCGAGCCATGCCCAGCGCACGCCCACGAGCGGGCGCTTCAACGCGAGCTCGCTGACCGCGTAGCCGAAGCCCATGGCGATCAGCGTGGGAAACGCGTAGCCCATCACGGTGCCGTGCTCGGTCACCGAGCGGTAATAGAGCTCGGGGTCGTGCAGCCACGGATGCAAAGGACTGCGTACGAGCATCTGCCATGCGCCGAGCAGCAGCGCGACGCCGAACAGGATGAACGCGAGCCAGAAGTGGGCGAGCACGAGTCGCTTGTTATTTAACACAGCTCAGTCTCCGCGAATGGTTCTCCGGAAGGGCGGCCATCTGCATGAACGCGTCGCGATCGACGACCTTCACGTGCGCCCACATGCCCTGATGGCCCGTGCCGCAATACTCGTGGCACGGCATGAGGTGGTCGCCGGGCTTCGCGAAGGTCGTGCGGAAGGTGGAGACGTAGCCCGGCTCGACCATCGTGTTGAGGTTCGTGTCGGTCACGAGAAAGCCGTGCACGACGTCGGCGCTGGTGGCGCGGAAGGTGATGGGCGTGTCCGTCGGCACCACGATGCATTGCGGCGTGAACGAGTACTGCTGCGCGATCACGCGCACCGTGACGGAGCCGTCCGGCTCGAGCGCGCTGCCGAGATTGGTTTCGACGAATTCGCCCGAGACGTGCAGCGTTTCGGGGTCGATGATCTCGACGCGCGAAGGCGGCATCATCTTCCAGTGCAGGCCCGTGAAGATCACGATCGCCACCATGGCGAGGACGAGCGCCACCATGAGCGTGGCCCAGCGGCGCTCCACGCGCGCGGCCACTTCGGCGCTGGCATGGGGATCGGTTGGTTGCGTGGACATGAGAGCGGTTGGCGCGAGAAGAGAGTGAAGTTAGTGCGAAGTCATGGTGGCTATTGAATGACGCCGCGAGGCAGGAACACCAGGAAGTAGAACGCCAGCCAGATCGCGGCCACGATGGCCGTGGCGATGCCGGCGAGCGCGAGCGCGCCGCAGGGTCCGCGGCGCACGATCTCGTCGATCTGCTCGTGCTGCGGGCGCTCGCCCGGCTGTTGCGGAACGGGAGTCTCGATCATCGCGGCCTCAGCTTGAAACGCAGTTTGAAACGCGGTTTGCAACGCAGTGAAAAGCGTAGTTTGAAAACTTTGCCGGCGCGGCTCAGAAAAGCGGCGCCGAGCGCAGCGCATTCACCTCGCGCTCCGAAACCGGCGCGCCGTGGTTGCCCCATGCCGTGCGGATATAGGTGACCACGGCGGCGACCTCCTCATCGGAGAGCAATTGCGCGAACGGCGGCATGCCGTACGGCATCGGATTCTTCTTCGTGCCCGGCGCATAGCCGCCGTTGAGCACCATGCGGATGGGATTCACCGCCGAATTCATCTGGATCGACTGGTTGTTCGCGAGCGGCGGGAAGTTGGGCAGCTTGCCCTGGCCTTCGGTGGCGTGGCACTCCGCGCACTGCGCCTCGTAGATCTTCTTGCCGAGCGGCGCGAGACGGTTGGCTTCCTCGGTCACGAACGGGCTTTTCGGCGACTTGTCGACCTCGCCCGAATGACCCGGCAGCGACTTCAGATAGACGGCCACGGCGCGCACGTCGTCTTCGGTGAGGTACTGGAAGCTGTCGTAGACGACCTCGGCCATCGGCCCATACACGGCGCCGCGATTCGATACGCCGGCGTGCAGCAGATCGACGATGTCGTCGATGCTCCAGTCGCCGAGGCCCGCCTCCTTGTTCGACGTGAGCGAAGGCGCGTACCAGTTCTGCAGTGGGATCAGGCCGCCCTGGAATTCCTTCGAGGCGGTGTTGCCGCCGAGCGCGTTGATCTCCGTGTGGCACATCGTGCAGTGCCCGAGGCCTTCGACCAGATACGCGCCGCGATTCCATTCCACCGACTGCTTCGGGTCGGGCTTGTACTCGCCCGCGCGGAAGAACAGCGCGCGCCAGCCGAGCAGCAGCGAACGCTGGTTATACGGAAAGCGCAGCGTATGCGCGCGATTGGGCTGATGCACGGGCTGCGTGGACTGCAGATACGCGTAGATCGCGTCGGAGTCGGCGCGCGTGACCTTGGTGTACGACGCGAACGGCATCGCGGGATAGAGCAGTGTGCCGTCGCGCGACTTGCCCTCGTGCAGCATGCGGTAGAACTCGTCGGCGCTCCACGCGCCGATGCCGTATTGCTTGTCCGACGAGATATTCGGCGTATAGAGCGTGCCGAACGGCGTCTCCATCGGACGGCCGCCGCCGAACATCTGCTGCGAAGGCACGGTGTGGCAGGCGATGCAGTCGCCGGCGCGCGCGAGATACTCGCCGCGCGCGAGCAGCACGGCATTGGCCGCCACGGGCTTGGCATTGGCCGATGCCGCAGCGGCCGCCGCGCTGGCCGCATCGGCGGCGTTCGCGGAGGGCGCGCCGGACTGCGCGTGCGTGGGCGCGGCGCCGGCGCAGAAAAGCGCGGCGGCGAGCGTCAAGGTGCGGGCGATGGTTGACGCTTGCGTTGATGCTTGCGTCGGAGCCGGCATCGTCGGGATGAGGGATCGAAGTTTGCGCACGTCGAGGCCTCGGCTAGTGGGGGACGCTGCCGCACGCGAGCGGCAAGGACGAGGGCGCGGCGGGCGTCGGCCTGGCGGGCGCGGGCTGCGCGGCGAGCCAGGCGGCGATGGCGGTGATGTCGCGCTCGGAGAGACGCGAGGCGATGTCGTGCATGCAGTCCGGGCTCGCGGCGCGGCGCGTGCCGTAGCGGAACGCGCCCAGTTGCGCGCTGATGTAGTCGGCGTGCAGGCCCACGAGGCCGGGAATGGCGGGCTGCATGCCGGTGAGCGAGGCGCCGTGGCAGGCCGCGCACGCGGGCACCTTGCGGTTGGGCGCGCCGTTCGTGACGAGCGATTTGCCGAGCGCGAGCATGGCCGCATCCACCTTGGGCGCGGCGGGCGGCGGATAGGGCGGGTGCTCTTGCGCGAAGAACCCGGCGATCTGCTTGAGATAGGCGTCGGGCAGATACGCGAGCAGATAGTTCATCGGCGGATAGCTGCGGCCACCGTCGCGAAACGCAATGAGCTGGTTGTAGAGATAGCCGGCGGGCTTGCCGGCGAGGCGCGGGAAGTAGTCGTTGTCGGTGCCTTCGCCGTGCGCGCCGTGACAGGCGGCGCAGCCCATCACGCGGGCCTGCATCGTGTCAGGCGCGCGCTCCGCGGGGGGAGCCGCGAACGACGCCGCGCACGGCAGCGCGAGCGCGATGGCACAGAGGACAACGCGGACGATGCGGTTTCTCAATGATTCCCTCGTTGCGGATTGTGACTGCGAGACTGCACAAACGCGATGCGATTCGGTATCACTTGAGGCGTCGTCCGGCGCGGTGACCGCGTGCCGGCGCGCATCTTCTGGAACACATTATCGTGGAAAAACACCATCTGTCGAGTTGAACGTGTACAAATTATCCACGATGGTTTTTCTATCGCGCCTTTAAATAAAGACGTTTGCTAACGCATCGATCTTGCAGACGTAATGCGAGTGCATGCTTCAAGGCGATTTCGTGGAGGGTTTTCGATGGTGCAAAGCGGGGGATTCACGCGGTGGGTGGCGTGATCGAATTATTCGTGCTTGCTAGCGTGCTCGTGCTTATGCGCGCGAAAAGAGCGTAGCCCCGCAGATAGTTTGGATTACCAACTAAAATGGCGAGGATGAGGTGCTGATTCTCGCGGGGCGGAGCGCTCGCGCGCTCGCTGCATGAACGACCGGTCCGCAAGCGTCGAACGCTTGCGGACCGCGGTGTTTCAATGCCCGGCAGCGTCGCCGAACAGATCGAAGCTCGCCTGGTCGGCGTCTTGCCCATCGGCGCCGTCTTGCGCGTTCTTGCGCGCGCGGCGCGGGCCTTTTTGCCGGCGCGGCTTGCCGAACAGATCTTCCGGGGTGAAGCCGAATTCGGCGATGGCGGCACGGGCGGCCGTAAGCGCTTCTTGAGCCGCCTCGGTGCGCATCGCTTCGATGCGCGCGTCGAGGGCGCGTTTTTCGGCGAGCAATTCGAGGTAGGTAGCCATCTGCTGTCTGGTCGTCTGGAGTGGTGGGGAACGGTAGATTTTACGTCAAGCGCCGCGTGCCGTGCGGCCCGCGAGGCATGGAGCTTGCTGCACGCATCGCCTCCAGTGCCCACCTCATCCTGCTGCCCACATGATTTCATTTCGTTTGCTGCCCCGGCGGCGGCTCCTGGCCGCCGCATTGTGCCCGCTCCTCATGACATCGGGCTGCGCCTGGTTCGGCCCGCACCTGCTGCGCACCGACCAGGTCGATTACGAACGCGCGCTCGGCGACGCGAAAAAGCGCGAGATGCTCGCGACCATCGTCGGCCTGCGCTTCGGCGATTCGCCTTCGTTCGTGGCGGTGAGCCAGATCATCGCGTCGTACACGTTCGAGGCCAGCGCGGGCGTGACCGGCGAAAGCGGCTCGAGCCCGGCGGGCACCACCTACGGCCAGGCGACGGCGGGCGCATCGTATTCGAATCACCCGACCTTCACGTTCGTGCCCACCACGGGCGAGGCGCTCGCCACCGGCTACATCCGCCCCTTGCCGACCGAGCTGCTGCTGCCGCTCGCCGATAGCGGCGTGCCCATCGACCTGCTGCTGCGCCTTTCGGTGCAATCGATCGGCGGGCTGCAGAACGCCGCGCCGCTCGGCGGCCCGGAGAGCGACGGCAGCCCCGGCTTTTTCTCGCTGCTGCGCGCGCTGCGCCGCCTGCAACTCGCGGGACAGCTCACCGTGAACTACAAGCAGGGCGAGCACGACCGCGCGCCCAGCGTGACGATGACGCTCGGCAGCGACGACGCGCCGCCCGGCACCGCCGCCGATCTCGCCGAAGTGCGCCGCCTGCTGCGGCTCTCGCCCGTCGTGCGCGAATATGCGGTGGTCTACGGCCCCTCGTCGGGCAACGGCCGCACCATCAACATGGTGACGCGCTCGGTGATGGGCATCCTCACCAACCTGGGCGCACAGATCTCGGTGCCCGAAGAGGACGTCAAGCGCGGCTCGACAGTGCCGACCGTGCATCTCGTGGGCGGCGAGACGCGGCCCACCATCGTCGTGCACGTGGGCAAGAAGCCGCCGCCCGATGCGTACGCGACGGTCGTCTATCACGACGCCACGTACTGGATCGACAACGACGACTTCGATTCGAAGTACGCCTTGACGGTGCTGCAAAACGTCATCGCGCTCGCGCAGGCCAATCAGGATCAGAAGGCGCCGATACTGACCGTGCCCGCGGGCTAGGGTTGGGCGTCGAATTGAACGGACCGCGTGCGCGCCCGTTCATCGGCTCACAGATACATGGCCAGCAGCGCCGTCACGAGCGCGGAAACAGCCAATAGCAGCGCCGCGAGCCAGATCGAAGCGCGCCGCGGCGCGCGCACCGTGGCGGGCAGACGCTTCGCGCCCGTCACCATCGGGCCGAGCAGATTGTGGCCCTTGACGAGCGCATAGACCGCGATCGCGCAGACGTGCAGCGCGACGGCTGCCGCGAGCAGGTCCCAACCATAGGCGTGGATCGCCGCGATGGCGTTCGAGACGGCGGCGGGGACGATTTCGGAGAGCGGACCTTCGTCGGCGATATCGTTGTTGTCGTAGAGACCGGAGAGCGTTTCGACGAGCAGCAGCGCGAGCAGCAATAGCACCATCCAGCCGCCCGCCGCGTTGTGGCCGACCTGCACGTCGGGTTCGCGGCGCATCAGATGACGTAGATGCCGCCACGCCGCCGCGGGCGTCGCGACAAAGCGCGTGAAGCGCGCGGTCTCGCTGCCGAAGCAACCCCATAGCAGACGGAACAGCACGAGCGCGAGCAGCGTCTCGCCCGCGCGCACGTGCAACTGCATCCAGTTCATGCGCTGCGAGACATACGCGAGCGCCACGAGCAGGACAGCGAGCCAGTGAAAGATCCGCACGGGCAGATCCCAGACGCGCAGGCGGCGCGCGGGCGGAGCGATGGGCGGGGGTGAGGCGTCCGGTCCGGTATCCATGGCATTCCTCTGTATTGCGGCAAGCTTGGGCGAGTTTCCACGCACGCGCCGGCGCGGCGTTCGTCGCGCTGCCTCTGCACTGTAACGCCGAGTTGCGCATCGCGCACGTGGCCGGCCGGCGTGGCGTCTGCCGGCGCTTTCGGCCATACTTGCGCCAGCCTGACCCGACCCGCGAACAACGAAGCCGATGAACAAGAACCGACTCGAAGCGTTCAGCGATGGCGTGCTCGCCATCATCATCACCATCATGGTGCTGGAACTCAAGGTGCCGCACGGCGAGGACCTCGCGGAACTGCTGCCGCTATGGCCCACGGTGCTCAGCTATATCCTGAGCTTCATCTACGTCGGCATTTACTGGAACAACCACCATCACATGCTGCACGCTTCCAGCAGCGTGAACGGCAGCGTGCTGTGGGCGAATCTGCATTTGCTGTTCTGGCTCTCGCTGCTGCCGTTCACCACGGGGTGGATGGGCGAGAACCATTTCGGGCGCTGGCCTACCGTGCTTTATGGCGTGAATCTGCTGCTTTGCGCGCTTGCGTATGTGGTTCTGCAGGGGACGCTGGTGCGCCATCACGGCGCGCAAAGCGCGCTCGCGCGGGCGCTGGGACGCGATGTGAAGGGCAAGGCTTCGGTGGTGGGGTATGTGCTGGGGATGGCGCTGGCGGCGGCGGGCTGGCCGCATGTGGGTGCGTTGTTTTTTGTGGCGGTGGCGTTGCTGTGGCTCGTACCGGATCGGCGGATGGAGCGTCTGGTGATGGCGGCGGAGGAGGGGCGGGGGGAGTAGGGGATTGATTTAACCATTCGGACATTTTTCGGTGATTCAATCAGCTTCTTTCGGGGGCGTTGAAAATCGTTTGTCTGGTATAGGTGCTTGCATTAAAAAATCTGTAGAATTACGCCGCCAATTTAAGAATTACCTTCAGGAACAGAAAAATGGGGGCGCAGGATCTGATTGCGGCCATTACCGGGGGCCTCGTACAAACTGGCCGGCTGCTCAGGCTGGATACACCACTCGGTAATAATGTCCTCCTGCCGCAACGCGTAATTGGCCATTCACGTATTGGCCGCGATTATGGCTTTACGCTCGACGCCGTTTCCACCGACGGCCATATCGAGCTGAAGACGCTCATCGCCCAGCCGGTCACGTTCTGGCTCCAGCAGACCGGCCAGCCGTATCTCCCGCACCACGGCTACGTCCATACGGCGCGGCGGCTGGGCGCGGACGGCGGTTTGACGAGCTATCAGCTCGAATTCGCCTCGTGGCTGCACTTCCTGAAGTTCCGCAAGGACGCCCGCATCTGGCAGGATAAAACCGCCGACGCCATTCTCACCGATGTCTTCAACGCGCATCCCCAGGCCCAGGGCGCATTCCGCTTCGCCATTCAGAATGCATTGCCGTCCCGCTCGTTCTGCATGCAATACGAAGACGACTGGAATTTCTGCCAGCGGATTATGGAGTCCGAGGGCTAATTCAGTTATTTCGAACAGGCGGAAGACGGCAAATCCCATGCGGTTGTTGTTGCCGATAATATCGGTACATTGCCGGCTTTAAATCCGAAATCGGTTAATTTTTACCGGTCGGGCGTCAATAGCGAAACCGACGCGCTCGTGCAATGGAGCGGCACGCGCACTTTGCAGAGCGTCACGCTCACCACACGCACGTTCGACTACAAATCCCCTTCGACCACTGTCAATCCGATGGGCACGTCGATTCCTTCTCACTACGCAGGGCAACCTGCCGAGGCAGATGGAGGTCTACAAGTACACCGGCGCCTATACCTACGGCGAGCAGTCGCGCGGCGACGCACTCTCGGAACTGCGTATGGAGGAATGGGAGTCGCGTGCCAAGCGCTTCGAAGGCATGGGCGCCGTGCGCCGCTTCGATGCGGGCCACTGGTTCGAACTCGACGGCCACCCGGAGCACGACACGGACAGCCAGCAGGATCGCCAGTTCGCGGTGATCGAGGCGCAGTGGTACATCGAAAACAACCTGCCGGTTTCCAATGCGCAGACGCAGCCGTTTCCGCACAGCCTGCAGGAAGCGCTTGCGGCGATCAAGACGGCGCATCAGGGCGAACGCGACGCGCTGACGATAAAGAGCATGGATGGAAGCGTTGGCTTCCTGCTAGTGAGAATCGAGGCGCAGCGCAGGGCAGTGCCGTATCGCAGTCCGTTCGAGCATTACAAGCCGAAGATGCGCATGCAGACGGCGATCGTGGTTGGGCCCGCGAACGAAGAGGTTTACACCGACTCGCTGAACCGCATCAAGGTGCGTTTCCATTGGGACCGCCTGAACGCGGGCGACGAAAAAGCCTCGTGCTGGGTGCGCGTGGCGATGTCCGATACGGGCGGCGGCTACGGCGGCGTGCACGTGCCGCGCATAGGCGAGGAAGTGATCGTAGATTGGGTTGGGGGCGATTGCGACCGGCCTATCGCGACCGGGCGCGTCTGTAACGGCTCGACGAATCCACACTGGCATTCGAACGGCATTCTCTCGGGCTACAAGTCGAAGGAGTACGGCGGCAGCGGCTATAACCAGATGGTGATGGACGACGCGACGGGCCAGAACCGCATGCAGCTTTACAGCACCAGCGCGAATTCGCAGTTGCATCTGGGCTATCTGATTGCTCAGAGCGCGAATTCTCGTGGATCGTATCTGGGCAGCGGCTTCGATCTGAAATCGGATGCGTATGGAGCGATCCGCGCGGGCCAGGGGCTTTACGTCAGCACCTATGTGAAGGGCACGGGGAGCCAGCAACTGGACGTGAGCGAAGCGCATGCGCAGCTCACCAGCGCGCAGGATGCGCTGGGCTCGCTCTCGCAGGCGAGCGAGACGCATCAGGCGGAATCGCTGAAAGACGGCAGCGATGCGCTCAAGACGTTCGCCAGTGCAACGCAATCGACCACGCAGGGCGCAGCGGCGAGCGGCGGTAATACTGCGGGCGGTGGCACCGGCAACGCGAATGCGTTCAACAAACCTGTGATGCTGATGGCAAATCCCGCGGGTATTGCACTTTCGACACAGCAGTCGACGCACATGGCAGCCGACGAACAGATTAATCTCGTTAGCGGGCAAAGCACTTACGTGGCCACAGGCAAGTCGCTGATCGTAAGCGCCGCACAGAAACTGAGTCTGTTCGTGCAGAACGCCGGCATGAAGCTGTTCGCGGGCAAAGGCAAAGTGGAGATTCAGGCGCACGACGACAACATCGAAGTGACCGCGCAAAAGACCATCAAGGTCATTTCAGCTACGGAGAATATTGAAGTTGTTGCGAGCGACGAAATCCTGTTGACCTCTGGTGGCGCATACATCCGTATCAAAGGGGGGGACATTGAGATTCACGCTCCCGGCCAGGTGGACATCAAGGGTACCCAGCATGCGTTCAACGGGCCCGCCAGCATAGTCTGGCCGTTGCCGGCACTTCCAACATCGAAGTTCGCCGCCGCGATGCGTTACCTCTACCACGATAACGAACCAGTGCACGGTGCGAAATATTTTGCAACGCTGGCGGACGGAAGCACCCGCAAAGGAGCGCTGGATGCGCAGGGCCGCATGAATTTGCAAGACATCCCTGCTGGCACGGTCGACGTGAAGCTTGGCCCAGACTCGCGCAAGTGGACACGCAAGAACTTGACGAAAAATCCAGACTACAAGGGGCCGTCACTGGCTGATGGCGACATCGACGCACTCATTGCGAAGCACGGGGAGGCGCAGGCGTGAGTTTAAGCCTCGACGACTTCAAAAAGACCTCACTTGAGGTCGGACAGTGGTGCTGGGGAACGATGCAGGGCGCGTTCAATGAGAAGCAGTCGATCAGCCAGATCATCACAGATGCGGCAATTGGGATGATCCCCGTGGTCGGCGACGTGACGGCCGTGCGCGATCTACTCGCCGTGAGCATCGGCATGTCGCGCGATCCGCGTAAGCGCGAAGAGATGATGGAGTGGGTCACGCTGGTGGTGCTGCTATTTGCACTGATTCCCGTGATGGGCGGCGTTATCAAGGGCGTGGGACGGCTCGCGTTGCGCGTGGCCGGCGACGCCGCAAAGGATGAAAGGCTGCTCCAGGAACTGATTGCGTATCTCAACCGGGTTGGGCATGGCAACGCTCCGGAGTGGTTGCGCGCGCTCGATGTACACCAGTATCAGGCTCAGCTTATCGAGAGGCTCAAGAGCTTCTGCTCGACGGTGCACCGCACGATCGAAAAGACTCTGGAGTCGCATATCGGAAGCGTGCTTCCTGAGCAATGGCACGGCCAACTGCAGATGGTCGCCGACGGCTTCGGCGCGTTGCCGCGGGAAGCGGACAAGATGGTACCCAAAGCGCTGAACGAACTGAACGAAAAGATCCGCGTATTGCAGAATACGGCCTACGATGGCGAAAAGCACATCGTTGCAACGGGCGGTGAGCCGAAGATCGCGCGCGAAACCGAGGCGGAACTCAGGGAAGAATTGAAGCGGCCGCCTGCACTTCGTGGGCAGTACGCCTCAATCCCCGCGCGCGTCAGCAACATCAAACTGGTCGCTCGATTGAAAGCGCGGTTCGAGCCATATATCGCGAAGGGCTGGCCGAATCTTTTTTACGCTACCAGCGAAATACCAGTGTTCCCGGGGCAAAAGGTCTACAAGGACATTGCGTCGTTCCATGGTGGGATCACGGCGGTGACGTCGCGCGAACTGGCAGGCAAGAAGATCTATCGGGTTTTCGGCAATGCGAGCAAGGTCACGCCGGCCGGTGAATCCTTCGCGGGCGGCTTCTGGGGCGCGGCGTATTGGGGCGTGGGCGAAGTGCCGAAGACGGCAAAGGTATGGCGCGAAGGTGCAGCCGTGCTGGATGACTGGAATGCAAACGGCTTCATGGTCGTCGCGCACTTGCCCGATAATCTGGCGGAACTCTGGCCCGAAGCAAAAGCGTGGATGGGATGAATCGCGGAACAATACAGTCCGGATCCGCCCTTCCAATACCTTGAGGGCGGCGGAGAGCAACTCGTCGCCAACTTCGGCAAAGACCTCGTCGAACGTATTACGACCATTGGCAACGAAGTGAAAGCCGCTGGTTCAAACGCTGTGCGCACGGAAATGATCGGCGGCGTGCGTTTCGAGTTCTTCAAGACCAACTGGACTGATGTCGAGCGTGTGCACGGTTATAGTGACGCCGCGGACAAGAGCGCGGCGACAACGCGAAAACTCGCCGACGATGAAGTGCGTGAGAAGTGAGAACGACCATGGCATCCTTGTATAGCCTCTTTAATTCGCAAGGCCGGACTGAGTAATGCAAGACATCGACATGCAGGACGAAAGCGTGCGGCGCAAGATTTTCTGGTTGCTCCAGCGCATTAGCAGCTATTCGCTTTGGCACAAGAAGCGCGACGCCTTCAGGACATTTGCGGCAGCCTACGAGACGGCCGTGAAAACCTGGTCGCCGAAAGATCCGGAAATGGTGTCTGCGGATCATCTGGCTACCATCTACGAGATTCTGAAGCAGTACGACACGGGGCTCGATGAGCTGTCGCTAGGGCGCCGCTTCGTCTGGCGCAAAGACGAGGCGCTGGAGCGCGCTGTGACGCGGACCGGTTACCTCTCCGACTATTTCTACAAAAATCCGAACTATTGGGAGCGTGGTGGCCAGTTCCTGCCGTATCCCCCGAAGGTCGATGCGCTCGCGCGGTTGCTACGTGCATCGATGTATCAGGCCGACGATGCGCCATTGGAGGTGGCGGGCACCAGCGATCAATTTGCGCGGCTCCAGGATCCCGAGTGGCTGCTCGACAAAAGCCAATACAACTACAGTTTCTACGAACTCGAATTCCCGGTATTCCCGAGTGTGCTGCCCGAGATGCCGGAACCTCGCGGTTTGATGATCCGCTCTGGCGAGGAGGTACCTTGCGATGGCATCTGGGAGCCCATGCAGGCGGAAAGCGCTTCACTGCGAGATGCGCAAGCGATGCGTAATGCGGGCTGTTTCAATTACTTCGTCGCACAGATCCGCGCGCCCAATCTCTCGCTAATTGACGAAGAAGACGACAATTGGGACTTGGTCCCTGTGCCGACACACTGGCGCTTGCTGTGGGAAGACACGCGCTACCGGGATGGTATCGTGCCCGATGAGTCGGCCTACTTTCTTGCCCCGCGCCGTGATAGTCAGTTGCCCGACGCGGCTTTCGTGCAACCAGTCCGTACTAGTGAGCTATGTCCTGTCTCAGGGGAATGGCGTACCGACGAATTTGGGGGCAAAACTGTGCGGGTCGAGGAAGGGCAGGTGATGCCTGACATGCTTGTCACCGATAACCTTGGCGACCGCATGGTCCACTGGGTTACGTGGGTACTTGTACGCGAAATATAGAGTTTCGTAATTCCCGCGCCAAGTGCACACACCTGGGCGGGATGGGGCGATTGCATCGTTGGTCCGCCGATCCTTGTGCGATGACCTACGTCGTGCTGCAGCGTACGTTCGTGCGCCATCATAGCGCGAAGCAATGGAAGCGCTTCGCATAGTGTGCCCCCTAAGCGGGGTGGCACGCGCTTGTGCCAAAGCTGAACTGCCGAACAGTAGAACCCATGATGCTGAATACACTCACTATGACCCCCGAGCAGGAACAGCACGCGCGGGCCAAGGCGTTTTACCTGCTCAAAAAGTGGACAAGCTGGACGTTCCTGAATCACGCGGTTGGGCTGTACCGGGATTTTCTCGTCGCTTACGCCAAGCAGTTGGACACGCCGAGTCCCAATCAGACGGAACTGGAGGCCGCATACGTCAGCAATTTCATGGACGCATTGGTTCGGATGGGTGAGGGCATCGAGACATTACGCAAAGGCTCCGACAAGCGATCGGCTTACGAGGCACTTGTTACAGGTAGTGAACGAGGTAGTGGCCTTCTCTTCGGCAGGAGTGCGCTCGAAATGGGTAGAACGTATGACCCGTTCTTTCACTCGCTCGGCGTGAGAGATACGAACTATACGGATTCCGTCTACGCCACTGGATTTGCAGAGGGGGTGTGGATTGAAGAGTTGAGTTGTTTGGCGCTTAAGTGTACTGCCGGATTGGATTTTATTGGGGTGCTCACAGACGGAAAGCGTGCCGACGGCGGGCGCCGCTTCTTCGAGCATTGGACCTACGAATCCTTGTTCCAGGATGCACGATATCCAGCGTGGCGGTACTGGCCGCCGGGCCGCAGCTTTCCCGCAGAACTCCCACCCCGTCCGCCCAAAAACGAATCCAGCGAGGGCGAGGTCTACAGCGATCACGAGATTCCTGTCGAAGGAATCTGGGAGCCGTGGTTCCCCGGCGACAAGGTCGGTTGTCCGAATTATTTCCTCAAAGGCAGTGTCGCCCACAGATACCAGCTAGAGGGCACCGATGAAGAGCACGTGGTGCGCTGGCGTTTGTTGTGGGAGGACAAGCGCTACCACGACGGTAGCCTCCCCGCTGAGGAAGACACCTACTTCCCCCCGCCCATCGCACAACCGAAGCCGCGTGCTTTACCGGGCGAGCCTTGTCCGCGCACCGGTTACTGGCAAAGTCCCGCGACGAAAAAAACGGTGTACGTCGAGGCGGGGAACCCCATGCCCGGCCCTCAACTCACATCGTGGGGAGCGGTCATCTGGGACTATTGCGATCCGCAGCCGGAGAACTGAATCGGGCGCCTCCGCCGCGCCTCAATATAGCCCGCAATGAACCACAAATAAAAACGAGCGCGGTCCCCACATGGCGTATGGGAACCGCGCCCGCATCATTTACGCTGCGCAGTTGATGAATGGGGTCGACCGCACGATCAACCGCGCCCGCAATCAGATCAGCCAGCCATATGCTTGCGCTGCGCCAGCTCCTTCGCCTTGGCGATATCCGCCTGAATCACCGGCAGGCCTTCGGTCGCGGCCTTCTTCAAACCCGCATCGCGGCCTTGTGCAATTTCCGCCTGGAATGCCGAAAGCGTCTTTTGCTGCGCGCCCAGCGCCACTTGCTCGATATACGCCTTGTCGAAGTCGGCGCCGCGCAGATTCTTGATGCTGTCGATCATGGCCGTGTCGGGGTCGTCGCGCGGCACGTCCACGCCGCGCGGGCTCGCGGCGCGCATCGAGTTCGAGAGCTTCGTGTAGTCGGAGACGATCTGCTCCGCGAAGGCCTTCACGTCGCGGTCGGTCGAGCGCGAATCGGCAATGCGCGCGGCGTCGCGTTGCGTGGCGACGGTCTGCGTGCCGTCTGCGATGAAGCTCTGGTCGGCTTCGTGCAGCTTGTTGGCGGCACCTGCGGTGGCCGCGTTGGTGCCGGCGGGCGCCGTGGTCTGGGCGTGAGCGCCCAGCGAGAGCACGAGAAGGCCGGCGGCGGATGCAGTAGCGAGCGAAGCAAGCGAGAGGCGAGACATACGAACTCCTTTCGTGATTTATCGATTGCACAAACGAGGGCCCGGCGGGATGCGATGCGTGGCGCGGGACTGCGTTTGCGACCGCTGTGCGAGCACGTCACGCAACGGTCAGAGGAATTCTAGAAAGGCAGGCCGCGTACAGGTGAAACCAGGTGAAACGGCGGCGGCGCTTCTGTAACGGTTGGTAAGAACGTTAGGCATCACCCCTGATTCATCGCGATGCACCCGGCTTCATGCGCGACGCATGGCCATCTGTGCATAGGCACTCTCGGCGCGTGAGCATGCCAGCAGTGCATATGCATCGATAGCGGCGTCGTTCGCGCGTTCGCAGTCACGCCAAGGCGCTTATGCCGAAGATGTCACGCCGATACGGGCACCCGGTGGCACAATGGCCGCATTCGTTCATAAAAGCATGACTTCGATCCCGTACAGCGCGGCGGGACTGGCGAGACCAACAGGATGGCATCCAGCACGAACCCGATGGCCGGCAAGGGCAGGCGTTTTGTCGAGCGTATCTGGCGCCTGCGCATGGCGGGGCTCGGGCTCGGATTCTTTTGTGTGGCCTCCGTGTTTCTGCAGCAGGGGCGTGGTCCAGTGCTCTGGGCGCTGCTGGTATTCGATGGCTTTCTCTGGCCGCATGTGGCGCGCCGTGCCGCGCACACGAACGTCGTGCCCTATCGTGGCGAGCGCCTCAATCTGATGATCGATTCGGCGATGGGCGGCCTCTGGGTGGTCGCGATGCGTTTCAACCTGCTGCCGAGCGTATTGATCCTCGTGATGCTCAGCATGGACAACATCGCGGCGGGCGGCGCGAAGCTTTTCATGCGTGGCGCGGCCGCGCATCTCGTGGGCTTTGCGCTCGGGCTGCTGACGCTCGGCTTTGCGTTCGAGCCAGAGACGCGCATGCCCACGCTTCTCGCGTGCCTGCCGTTTCTCATCATTTATCCGCTCGCGCTGGGCTGGAGCACGTATCGCATTTCGAAGAAGCTCGCCGAGCAGACGCGCACGCTCGAGCGCTTGAGCCGTACCGATGGTCTCACGGGCCTGCTCAATCGTCGCCATTGGGAGAATCTGCTCGCTGAGGAATTCGAGCGGTGCCGCTCGGTGCACTATGCATCGTCGTTGCTGCTCGTCGATCTCGATCACTTCAAGGCTGTCAACGATACGCGCGGCCACCCGGCCGGCGACGCGGTGCTGCAGGCGTTCGCGGCGCTGCTGCGCGAGCACTTTCGGGTGGGCGACAGCATTGGGCGTTACGGCGGCGAGGAGTTCGGCGTGGTGTTGCCGGGCGCGACGCTGACCGAGGCGCGCGCGGCGGCCGAGCGTTTTGTAGCGACGGTGCGCACGAAAGCGCAGGAGGCGGGCACGGCGTGCCCGTGCACGGTGAGCGTCGGCGTCGCGCAATGCGAGGAGACGATGAAAGATTACGCCGCGTGGCTCAAGCAGGCGGACGCGAATCTTTATTGCGCGAAAGTGGCGGGCCGCGATCGCGTGGTGGCGACGCAGGGCGACGCCGCTTGAGCGTGCGCCCTGGCGTGCCGCGCGTGCGGCTTTAAATCACGTCTTTAAATCGCGCTTTTAAACCACGCCTTTAAATCGCGCCTTGAAACATCAAGGCAGCGAAATCGTGAGATTGGCCGATTGCGGCCCGAGCTTCACGATGTTCGTATAAGGCGCGAGCGTGCGCACCGTGCTGTCCTTCAGCCAGGTATGGAGGCCCAGCCACGCGAGGATACCCACGAGCGCGAACACGGCGCCGATGGTCCAGAGCGGCACTTCGCGCTTGAGGCGGTGCACGACGAGATCGGGCAGCGGCCAGTGCGGCGCGAACGCCGCGCGTTTGCCCTTCATATGGGCGATTTCGTCGCCGATACGCGCCGTGAGGTAGGCGAGCTTCTCGGGACCTTCGAGCATGTACTTGCCCTGGAAACCCAGCAGCAGGCACATGTGAAAGACTTCGAGCGACTGCAGCCGCGCAGCGCCCTGGGCGCGGCATTCCTCGAGGTACTGAAAGAACTTCTCGCCCGCGAGCTGCTCGCCGAACAGCGAGAGCTGCAGCGGCCGGCGCTCCCAGTCCGAGCGGATCTTGAACGGCGAGGCGAGCACCGACTCGTCCACGGCCGCGCAGAACGCGAACTTCGCCGCATAGACATCTTCGGCGGCGATATTGAGCTTCTTCGCGCCGCGCTCGAAGTCGCCGAGAAACTGCTGCACACGCGCGCTGAATTCGCTCGCGTCGCCGGGCTCGCGGCCGTTCTTCAACAGGAACAGCATGAAGAAGCCGTCGTACAGCAGGTCGAGCAGCGAGCGCACCTGGTAGGCGGGCTCGCTTGCCGGCATGGCTGGCGTGGGCGACACAGGCGGCGGCGTCACGCCGCCGAACAGGGAAGGCGCGTTCGTCATGACGTCACCGCGATGAGTTCGAGTTTGAGATCGTTGATGCCCGAGGGCGTGTAGACCATGGCCGACTGCGCCTGGATCATGCGCTCATAGAGCGCGCCGCGCGACTCCAGCGAGAAGTAGCACGCGCCCGGACGCACGGGAATGGCCGGCGGCACCTGCGGCGTGTAGACGAGGCGCACGCCGGGCATCGCGGAGAGCACGAGCTTGTCGACGTCGTCGGGGGCGCCCACCTTGAAGCGCGCGGGCACGGCCTCGACGAGGTCGACCGCGGGCATGTCGGCGGACACGGCCAGATAGAAGGTGGTCTTGTCGTCGATCTTGCCGGAGTCGAGCCGGCCGATATGGAACGACGCGCGCACTTCCTCGAGCGCGATCGCGAAGTACTGCGTGGAGATCACCGTCTCCAGCAGGTCGCGCAGGATGGCGTCGAGGCGCGCGAAGCCGGGGCCCGGATCGTCGTGGCGATAGGCGGGCAGGTCGGCGAGCGCATGGTTCTTCGAGAACGTGAGCAACTGGCCCGCGAGGCGCAGTTGCTCCTGGAAGAGCCGCTCGGGATGCAGCGCCGCGTGCTGGTACAGATGCGCGAGCGTCGCGAACGCGCCGCTCGCCGTATGCAGCAGCCAGAACGAGGCGATGTCGCCCGAGCGGAATTCGATGATGTTCTTGGTGGGCTCGCGATGGAAACCGTAGAGCGCGTTGACCTTGGCCTGCAAGGCGTCGATCAGGCGGCGCAGGCGCTGGTACAGCAGCGGCGACGCTTCGATCGCGAGGCTCGGCGGCACGAAGCTCTCGTCGGCCTCGAAGCCCGAGGACGCCGTGCGCCGCACGCGCACGACCGGCACCGCGAGCAGTTGATCGCGCGGCTCGGTATGCGCGACGAGCTTCACGTTGCTCCTGAGGAACGTGATGTCGGCCTGCGCGGCGTCCGTATAGTGGTCGGCCACGCTCGCCTGATCGCTCACGTAGCGCGCGACGAAGCCGGCGTCGCGGTCGCTCGAATAGTTCGAGCCGTTCTCGCGCACCTGATGCAGGGCGAGATAGAACGTAAATTCGTTGATGCCCTCGGGTAGCGTGTCGAGCGCGACGGGCGGCGGCAGGTCGTCGGCCTGCGGCGCGGAATAGAGCGTGCCGTCGGGAAACACGAGCGAGAGCTCGCTCACGCGCAGGATGTTGCTGCCGAGCGAATCATGATCGATACGGATCGAGCGCACGCCCCAGTTGTATGGCTGGATGGCCTGGATCGACTCGAAGAGCCGCGCTTCGTGATAGGCGTCTTGCCGCTGGAAGTGCTGAGGCCTGAGAAACAGGCCTTCCCCCCATAGCACTTTCGAGGAATAGCTCATGTTGATTCAGCTTTATGCGTCGATCGGGTCTCGCCATGCGCGCGTGCCGGCGGACTGGATTGTTGGTTAATGTGGTTCGGAGTCCAATTGCACCACTATTGCAGCCGTATTTCCGTTGCTTCTGGCCCGCTTTAAAGCGGCCGCACGCGGCGATTTATCCACAGGTTACCGACGAGAGCAGATTGAGCGCTTGCGCCGACTGCCCCGCACCGGTCGGAATTACCGTGCCGCTGGTAACGGTCATGGCGCAGTTGTGCAGGCCGACCATTATGCCGGATTTCTCCGATTTCGCCGGATCAAATGCAAATTTCCAGCGCTCCATTGCCGGGTCCCGAAAGAGCGCGACGATTCCGAATGCCTGCGCTTCGCGCGAGACCTTCTCCGTTGCGTTATAGCGCTGGCCCGGGATCAGCGTGATTTCGCGCACGCTCAGCAAGTCCGCGCCCAGCGTGGTTTTTTCCTTCGCGGGATCGGTGAAGGTATCGAATGGCGCCTGCTCGAACGAGGTCGGGTCTTTCAGCGTATAGAGGCGGACCACTAATGCGAGCGGCTTGTTGTCGTTCGCCGCATTGAGGTTGCGCGCCGCATAAAGCGTGATGCCCAGATCGCGCGGCGGCTTCTGGCTGTCCGGCACGTCGGGCTTGCCGAAGCCCGCGAGCTGCAGTGCGGCCGAAGCCGCGCTGCCAATGGCGGGCACGGCCGCCGCACAGCCGCCCAGCAGGGCGGCGGCGGCACACAGCGCCACCGCATTCGATGCGAATTGAATAATGCGCGCAGTCATTTTTATCGCGGGCGCCAGGGCCCGTACTCTCCCGCTACGTTAATATGTCTTGGCGCAGCTAATGCACGGCGCATTGCGCGGGCATTAACCTCCCCGTGTTGGCTTCATTTATTAATGGAGCAGGAAAATTTTCCTTCTCGCATCACGGCTTTCAAGGGTCCTTCCGGTATTTCTTTCTGGGTCCGCTTGCCGTTTATAGGCAAGTTCAATGTTTTTAGCCCGCGTGCTATTTCTGGCGTTTTTAAAACACGGTTAAGCCATCTTGAAATTAAGAAAATTGGCCTGTACTATACGGCGCGCTGGGGGATAAGTAAAACTCTGGCTTCTGTCCTTGAATTAAAAATTAAACGGCGGTGAAAGAACGATGAAAAAGCGGGTCTTTTCGAAGCTAACGGGGGTTGTGATCGCTTGCGGTGTAATCGTCGCCGGCTGCGCTTCCCAGAGCAACACTCTTTCAGCATCGCCCGAGGCTTTCAACAAGGCGCTCGCGGATGCGGACACGCTTTCGAAGGGCGGTAATCAGGACCAGGCTATCGCGGCTTATCAAAAGCTCGCCGCCGCCGATCCCACGCGGGAAGAGCCGTGGTCGCGCATCGCGCAGATCCAGTTCCAGCAGCAGCATTACGGCCAGGCCATCGTCGCCGCGCAGGAAGCGCTGCAGCGCGACCAGACCGACCGCGCCGCGAAGAGCGTGCTCGCCGTGGCGGGCCTGCGCGTGGCCACGCAATCGCTCGGCGAGCTGCGCCAGGACGCGTCGCTGCAGGGCGATGCGAAGACCGACGCCCAGGCGCTCGCCAAGGAGCTGCGCGACACGCTCGGCGAAGACGCGCTGTTCCCGCCCGACCAGAGCACGAAGGCGCCCGTGAAGAAGAAGCGCTACGTTCGCCACGTCGTGAAGGCCGCGCCCAGGAGCACCGAAGTAGCCGACAAGGCCGCGGACACGGCTGCTGCTGTGACGGCGGCACCGGCGGCACCGGCCGCGCCCGCGGCAACGGCGCCCGCCAAGGCAGCCGGCAACGGCGCGGACCCGTTCAGCGCGCTGCGCTAGGCAACGCGAGGCAACCGGGGCAATGGCGGGCAAGCGCGCGCCGCCGCGCGCGCGAACCGCAACACCACTCGCTAACAAGGTCACAACGGAAGCAGGGAGCCGTCGATGGCAAAGAAAGAAAGCATTCAGAAGCGCCTGCAGAAAGTGCGGCCGCCGCGCGTCCAGCTGACCTACGAGGTCGAGCGTGGCGACGCGATCGAAGTAAAGGAACTGCCGTTCGTCGTCGGGGTGATGGGCGATCTGGCCGGTCAATCGGAAATCGAGCAGCCCAAGCTGCGCGACCGCAAGTTCATCAACATCGACCGCGATAATTTCGACGACGTGATGAAAGGCATCGAGCCGCGCGCCGTGTATCAGGTGGAAAACCGCCTGAGCGAAGCGGGCGGCAAGTTCGCCGTCGATCTGCGCTTCAAGTCGATGGCCGACTTCAATCCCGATGAAGTCGTCGCCCAGGTCGAGCCGCTGCGGCGCCTGCTCGAGGCGCGCTCGAAGCTCGCGGACCTGCGCAACAAGCTCGCGGGCAACGACAAGCTCGAAGACCTGCTGAACGAAGTGCTCTCCAATACGCAGCAATTGCAGGCGCTGGCCGAGAACGCGGGCAAGCGAGCGCTTGACGACGACGAGCCCAAGGGCGAATGAGGCGGGGGACGACATGAACCAGCAAAGCGCAGTCGCACAACAGGCGGCCGCAGGCGAAGCGCAGCCGTCGCTGCTCGACGACATCGTCGAGAAGAGCAAGGTCGCGAAGTCCGATTCGGAGCACGCACGCGCGAAGGACTTGATCGGCGAGCTCGTGCATCAGGTGCTCGACGGCACCGTGGTCGTTTCCGACAATCTTTCGGCCACGATCGATGCGCGCGTGGCCGAGCTCGACCGCCTCATTTCGGCGCAATTGAGCGCCGTGATGCACGCACCGGAATTCCAGCGCCTCGAAGGCACGTGGCGCGGCCTCGATTACCTGTGCAAGGAAAGCAATACCGGCCAGACCATCAAGATCAAGGCGCTGCACGCGCCCAAGCGCGACGTCGTGCGCGACTTCAAGACGGCTGTCGAGTTCGACCAGAGCGCGCTCTTCAAGAAGGTCTATGAAGAAGAGTTCGGCACCTTCGGCGGCGCGCCGTTCGGCACGCTGATCGGCGACTACGAAATCACGCGCCAGCCCGAGGACATGTACTTCATCGAGCAGATGTCGCATGTCGCGGCGGCGGCGCACGCGCCGTTCATCGCATCGGCCTCGCCCGAACTCATGGGCCTCGAATCGTTTGCCGATCTCGGCAAGCCGCGCGATCTCGGCAAGGTGTTCGACACGGTCGAATACGCGAAGTGGAAGTCGTTCCGCGACTCCGAGGATTCGCGCTACGTGGGCCTCACGCTGCCGCGCTTTCTCGGCCGCCTGCCGTTCAATCCCAAGGACGGCGCCACGGCGGAAGGCTTCAACTTCGTCGAGGAAGTGGACGGCACCGATCACAGCAAGTACCTCTGGTGCAACGCTGCGTGGGCCTTCGCGGCGCGCCTCACGGCCGCGTTCGACGACTTCGGCTGGTGCGCGGCGATCCGCGGCGTGGAAGGCGGCGGCCTCGTGGAGGACCTGCCCACCCATACGTTCAAGACCGACGACGGCGAGATCGCGCTCAAGTGTCCGACCGAGATTGCGATTACCGACCGCCGCGAAAAGGAGCTGAGCGACCTCGGCTTCATCCCGCTCGTGCATTGCAAGAATTCCGACTACGCCGCGTTCTTCGCCGCGCAATCGGTGCAGAAGGCGAAAAAGTACAGCACCGATAGCGCGAATGCGAACGCCGTGCTCTCCGCGCAGCTTCAATACATCTTCTCGGTATCGCGCGTGGCGCACTACCTGAAGGCGATGATGCGCGACAAGATCGGCAGCTTCGCTTCGGCGCAGAACGTCGAGGTGTTCCTGAACCGCTGGATTTCGCAGTACGTCCTGCTCGACGACAACGCCACCCAGGAGCAGAAGGCCCAGTTCCCGTTGCGCGAGGCCTCGATCCAGGTGGCGGAGATTCCGGGCCGGCCGGGCTCGTACCGTTCGGTTGCGTTCCTGCGTCCGCACTTCCAGCTCGACGAGCTTTCGATTTCGCTGCGGCTCGTGGCGGATCTGCCGAAGCCGGCCAATTCGTAAGCTCGCGTAGAACCCGGAGATCGTTGCGTCATCCATCAATGCATCAGGTCATCCGGGCAGCATGAAGCATCCGGCGCGGCGCCCCGGCGTTCGCGGGGCGCCGTAGCCAGAGACTGCGGTACATCAGGCGGAGCGGCAGCGCGTCTGCCACCGTCGTACAAACCACCTCTATGGGGAGCGATACGTTATGAAGGACATCTATCTAAAGTTCGGCAATCCGGCGATCAAGGGCGAATCGCAGGACAAGGACCACGCGAACTGGGTCGAGATCGATTCGTGGAATCACTCGATCGTGCAGCCGCGCTCGGCAACGGCTTCGACGGCGGGCGGCCTCACGGCCGAGCGCTGCGAGCACGGCGACATGTGCTTCACGAAGGACATCGACGTGGTCAGCCCGCTGCTCTATCAGCACGCTTCGGGCGGCACGACTTTCGACGAAGTGACGATCGACTTCATGCGCTCGGACGGCGAAGGCAACCGCATCAAGTACCTCGAAATCAAGCTCAAGTACGTGATCATTTCGAGCGTTACGCCTTCGGTCGTCGGTGAAGGCCTGCCGACCGAGCAGTTCTCGCTCAAGTACGCCGCCGTGCAGTGGAAGTACACGCAGCAGAAGATCGGCGGCAACCAGGGCGGCAATGCTCAGGGTGCATGGAGCCTCACGAAGAACGACAAGACCTACGCGGTCTGATTTCGGCAGAGCTCTGATCGGCCCGGACGGTGCGCGCCGCGTGCGCTGTCCGGGCATTGCTATATGACGCCCGAACGGCGTCAACCGGTTTGATGAAGCGCTTCGAACCCAGTTTCTTCGACAAGCTGTTCGACGACGAACCGCATGTGCCGGCACCCGCCGCCATGCGGCAATTGTCGCTGGACGAGCTCAAGGCGAATGTCGCCCGCGATCTCGAGTCGATCCTGAACACGCGCATCGCGTTTTCGGAGGAAATGCTCGAGCAGTTGCCCGAGTGCCGCAAGTCCTTGCTGACCTATGGCCTGAGCGACTTCGCCGGGCTCAGTCTCGCGAGCCACTACGACCGCACGTTCATCTGCGAATCGATCGCGCAGGCCATCAAGCGGCACGAGCCGCGCCTGCAGCGGGTCAACGTGACGCTCGAAGTGAGCAACCGCTCGACCAGCATGCTGAATTTCATCATTCAGGCATTACTGGTCGTTCATCCGGCCGAAGAGCCGGTAAACTTCGACGCATTGCTGCAGCCTTCCACGCTGCAGTATTCAGTGACGCGCGCGCGCGCGAAGACATAACGATGCAACGTCCGGCGCCGCGCGGCCACGCGGCGTGCACGGGCGGGGCGCGAAGCAGGACTTTGGGGGGGCGGGAGCCGCGATGGAAGAGTTGTTGCCGTATTACGAGCGCGAGCTGTCGTTCCTGCGACGCTATTCGCGCGAATTCGCCCAGCGCTACCCGAAGATCGCGGCCCGGCTCGCGATGACGGGCGAGCAGTGCGAAGACCCGCACGTCGAGCGCATGATCGAGTCGTTCGCGCTGCTGGGCGCACGCATCAACAAGCGTCTGGACGACGACTACCCCGAATTTACCGAGGCGCTGCTCGAAGTCCTCTATCCGCATTATCTGCGGCCCTTTCCGTCGTGCTCGATCGCGCAGCTCGGCACGTCCGCGTCGTTCGCCAATCTCACGGCGCCCGCGATGATCGGGCGCGGCACGGAGCTCAAGTCGCGGCCCATGCGCGGCGTGCAATGCCGCTTTCGCACGGCCTATGACGTCACGCTCGCGCCCGTGCGCATCTCCGAGGCGCGCTACATGCCCGTGGCGATGGCGCCCACTTCGATCGTGCTGCCCGCGGACGCCACCGGCGTCATTTCGATCACGTTCGAATCGAGCTCGCCGCAACTCGATCTGGCCGGGCTGAAAGTGCCGCAATTGCGCACCTATCTGCACGGCGAGCAATCGTTCATTGCGGCGCTCGGCGACTGCCTGTTCGTGAATGCGCTGGGCGCATGGGTCGAACCCGAGCGCAGCGGGCGCTGGCACGCTCTGCGCGAGCTGCCGTTTTCGCAGGTGGGTTTTGCCGAAGACGACGCGCTCATCGACTTTCCCGCGAGATCGCATCCGGCCTATCGTCTGCTCACCGAATACTTCGCGTTTGCCGCCAAATTCGATTTCGTCGATTTCGATCTCGCGGCCATGAGCGCCGCCACGGACCGCTGCCAGCGCCTCACGCTGCACATCGTGCTCAAGGAAGTGCGCGGCGACTCGCACGAGGCGCGTTTGCTCGATACGCTCGCGGCGCACCATCTGCGGCTCTTCTGCACGCCGGTCGTGAATCTTTTCAAGCAGCCCGGCGAGCCGATCCGCCTCTCGCATCAGGCAATTGGCTATCCCGTGATTGCCGAGGCACGCCGCGCATTCGCCTACGAGGTCTATTCGATCGATTCGGTGAAGCTCGTGCAGCAGCGCGCCAATGAAGAATCGGTGGTGGAATTCCGGCCGTTCTATTCGCTGCGCCACGGCGAGGCCGCACGCGCGGGCCATTACTGGTTCGCGCGCCGCGACGACTGGGTCGCGCAAAAGAGTCCCGGCTACGAAACCGAAATATCGATCGTCGATATCGACTTCGATCCATCAGTCGAGCAAACCGATACGCTGAGCCTCGAACTCACCTGCACGAACCGCGATTTGCCCGCGGGGCTCGCCGTGGGGCTCGAAGGCGGCGACCTGTTTCTCGAAGGCGGCTCGCTCACGAACCAGATCGCGCTGCTCGCGCGGCCCACGCCGTGCGTGCGCTTCGAGCGCCGCCAGGCCGCGCACTGGCGCCTGATTTCGCATCTGTCGCTCAACCACGTCTCGCTCGCGAGCGGCGGCGCGACCACGCTCAAGGAAATGCTCGCGCTCTACGACCTGCGCCGCTCGGCGGTCTCGTCGCGGCATATCGAGGGCATCGTGAACGTGGAGCAGCGTCCGGCCGTGCAATGGCTGCCCGGCAAGCCGTTCGCGACCTTCGTGCGCGGCGTGGAAATACGCGTGAGCGTGGACGAGGACCACTTCGTCGGCACGAGCCTTGGCACCTTCGCGCGCGTGCTCGACGTGTTCTTCGGCCTCTATGTGCATATCAACAGCTTTATTCAACTGGTGGTGATTTCGGAACTCACCGGCGAGGAGATCCTGCGATGCAAGCCCCGCAGCGGCGAATCGATCCTGGTGTAATCGAGCGCCTGCTCGACGAGCCGCACCGCTTCGAATTTTTCCAGGCGGTGCGCCTGCTCGAACGCTGGTTCGTCGACAAGGCGCAGGAGCGCCAGCGCGACGTGCTCGCGCAGCGCGTGGCGTTTCGCAACACGCTCTCGCTTAGCTTTCCGCCCAGCGAGATCGAGCAGGCCCTGTCCTATGACGAAGCCGGGCAGCCGCTCGCGGAAAAAGCCGCGCGCACGGCGGCGCTCGACGAGGGCAAGCTCGCGCAGGTGGCCATCACGCCCGCGTTCTTCGGCCTGCTGGGCGCGCAGGGCGCGCTGCCGCTGCACTATACGGAGCAACTCATCGCGCGCGAGCAACTCAAGCGCGACCGCGCCGCGCGCGAGTTCTTCGACGTCTTTTCCAATCGCGCGACGGCGCTCTTTTACGCCGCGTGGAAGAAGTATCGTCTGCCGTTTCATTACGAGCTCGACCGCGACGAGCGCTATTTGCCGTTGCTGCTCGCGCTCGCGGGCGTGGCCAGCGAGGACTCGCGCGATGGCCTGCACGACGGCCCCGGCGCGCTGCTCGACGAAGCGATTGCGGGCCACGCCATTGCCGCGCGCCATCGGCCCGTGTCGGCCGTGTATCTGCAGAACACGCTCTCCGACTATTTCGACGTGCCCGTGCGCATCGAGCAATTCGTCGGCAAGTGGTACGACGTGCCGCCCGAACAGCTCTCCATGCTCGGCATGCGCAACGTCGCGCTCGGCGCGACCGCGCTTGCGGGCGAGCGCGTCTGGCAGCGCGACATGCGCGCGCGCCTCGTGATCGGGCCGCTCTCGAAAGAGGACTACGAAGCATTTTTGCCGGGCGCGGAGCGGGCGGTGGCGCTGGAGCGCATGCTCACGCTGCTCGGGTGCGTGACCCTCGAATACGAAGTGCGCCTCGTGCTGCGCCGTGCGGACGTGGGCGCGAGCCAGCTCGGCGCCGGCTCGCGGCTCGGCTGGGACGCGTTCCTCTGCACGCACGAAGCGGAGAGCGACCGTAGCGACGCGCACTACGAATTGCATGTCACCCATTGACGACTGACCGGAACCTCGCCTGGATCGACTTCACGCCATGAGCACGCACCACCTTAGAACCCTGATCACCAGGCTCAACACGACCTGCCGCCTCGCAGCCGAACGCGCGGCCAGCTCGTGCCTGTCGCGCGGACATTACGAAGTCGATCTCGAGCACCTGTTTCTCGCGCTGCTCGAAGAGCCGGCCTCCGACCTCGTGTGCGCGCTGCGCGCCTCGCGCATCGATCCGCACGCGGTGCGCGCCGACCTCGAACGCGAATTGCAGCACTTCAAGACGGGTAACACGCGCACGCCCGTGTTTTCGCCGCATCTGATCGCGCTGTTCGAGCAGGCGTGGCTGATCGCGTCGCTCGACACGCAGATCGGCCGCATCCGCTCAGGCCATCTGCTGCTCGCGCTCCTGAGCGCGCCCGATCTCGCACAGTTCGCGCAGCGCATGTCGGCGCGTCTTGCGGACGTGCCTGCAGCCGAGCTCAAGCATCGCTTCGATGAACTAACCGAAGGCTCGGTGGAAGGCGTGCCGCGCGACGCCGAACGCAACGCGTCGCAACAGGCATCGGCATCCGGCGAAGCCGCGGCGGAGTCGGGCGCGAGCAGCGGCCCGTCGAAGACGCCGGCGCTCGACACCTATACGACCGATCTCACGCAACGCGCGCGAGATGGGCATGTGGACCCCGTGATCGGCCGCGAAGGCGAGATTCGCCAGACCATCGACATCTTGATGCGACGCCGCCAGAACAACCCGATCCTCACGGGCGAGCCCGGCGTCGGCAAGACAGCCGTGGTCGAGGGGCTCGCGCTGCGCATCGCCGAGGGCGACGTGCCCGAGCCTCTGCGCAACGTTGCGCTGCGCGTGCTCGACATGGGCCTGTTGCAGGCGGGTGCGAGCGTGAAGGGCGAATTCGAGAACCGCCTGAAAAGCGTGATCGACGAGGTGAAGAAGAGCCCGCAGCCCATCGTGCTATTCATCGACGAGGCGCACACGATCATCGGCGCGGGCGGGCAGGCGGGCCAGAACGATGCCGCCAACCTGCTCAAGCCGGCGCTCGCGCGTGGCGAGTTGCGCACGATCGCGGCCACCACCTGGAGCGAGTACAAGAAGTACTTCGAGAAGGATGCAGCGCTCGCGCGGCGCTTCCAGGTCGTGAAGATCGAGGAGCCCGGCGAAGCGCTCGCGGCCGCCATGCTGCGCGGCATGACGAGTCTCATGGAGCGCCACTTCAACGTGCGCATTCTCGACGAGGCGATCACCGAAGCCGTGCGCCTCTCGCATCGCTACATCAGCGCGCGCCAGTTGCCCGACAAGGCGGTGAGCGTGCTCGACACCGCGTGCGCGAAGGTCGCGCTCGCGCATAGCTCGACGCCGGGCGCGATCGACGACGGCAAGCGCCGCATCGAGCGCATCGAGGCCGAGATCGCGGCGCTCGAACGCGAAGCGGCCAACGGCGCGGCGCACGATGACCGTCTCGCCGAATTGCGCGCGGCGCGCGACGAGTCCGCGGCCGCCGTCGCCGAAGACGAAGTGCGCTACGCCAGGGAACGCGAGCTCGTCGCGCAGATCGCGGCGCTGCGCAATCGGATCGACGCGGCGCGCGAAGAGGGCGCGTCGTCCGATCTCGCCCGCGACGCCGATGCCGCGCGCGCGGAACTGCCCGCGCTCGTCGAGCAGTTGCACGCGTTGCAGGGCGACGGCCCGATGGTGCCGCTGCAAGTGGACGCGCACGTGGTGGCCGAAGTGGTTGCTTCGTGGACCGGCATTCCGCTAGGCCGCATGGTGAAGGACGAGATCAAGACCGTGCTGAACCTGAGCCCGCTGCTGGGCGAGCGCGTGATCGGCCAGGACCATGCGCTCGAGGCCATCGCGCAGCGCGTGCGCACGGCCAATGCGAATCTCGAAGACCCGAACAAGCCGCGCGGCGTGTTCATGTTCGTGGGCCCGTCGGGCGTGGGCAAGACCGAAACGGCGCTCGCGCTCGCCGATATCCTCTATGGCGGCGAGCGCAAGCTCGTGACCATCAACATGAGCGAGTATCAGGAGGCGCATAGCGTCTCGGGGCTCAAGGGCTCGCCGCCGGGCTACGTGGGCTACGGCGAGGGCGGCGTGCTCACCGAGGCCGTGCGCCGCAATCCGTATTCGGTCGTGCTGCTCGACGAAGTCGAGAAGGCCCACCCGGACGTGCTGGAAATGTTCTTCCAGATCTTCGACAAGGGCGCGATGGACGACGCCGAAGGGCGCGCCATCGATTTCCGCAACACGCTCATCATCCTGACTTCGAACGTGGGCTCCACCGCGGTGATGCAGGCGTGCCTGAACAAGCCCGCCGAGGCATTGCCCGACGCCGACGCGCTCGCCGAACTGTTGCGTCCGCAACTTTACAAGACCTTCAAGCCCGCATTTCTCGGGCGCATGAAGGTCGTTCCGTACTACCCGATCTCCGACGACGTGCTCGCCGAGATCATCGAACTCAAGCTCGAACGCATTCGCCGGCGTATCGAGGCGAATCACGGTGCCGCCTTCGAGTGGGACGACTCGCTCGTGGAAGCCGTGCTGGCCCGCTGCACCGAAGTGGACTCGGGCGCGCGCAACGTCGACCACATTCTGAACGGCACGCTGCTGCCCGAGCTGGCGCAGCAGGTGCTCGAACGCATCGCGCAGGGCACCGCGCTCGCGAGCGTGGCGGTGCGCGCGAACGAGGCCGGCGAGTTCGAATACACCGTGAATTGACCATGCCGACCGATATCAACGCGCAGCTTGCGCCCATTTTTTCACCCATCAGCGAAAGCTCGCCGTGCGGCGACGATATGCTGTTTTCCGCGGATTTCGACGCCATCGCGCACGCGCGCCGCTTCGACGATCCATCGCTCGACCAGGGCGAGTGGGTCACGGAAATCAAGGAAGCGGACTGGACCTTCGTGGCCGAGCGCTGCACCGCGCTGCTCGCCACGCAAACCAAGGACCTGCGCGTGGCCGCGTGGCTTACCGAGGCGCTGGCGATTCAGGACGGCATGCCCGGCCTCACGCAGGGCTATGCGATCCTCACGGGGCTCGTGGAGCGCTTCTGGGAGCATCTGCATCCGCTGCCCGAGGGCGACGATGTCGAGTCGCGGCTTGGCAATGTTGCGTGGCTTGCGGGGCGTTCGGCCGAACTATTGCGCGCCGTGCCGCTCACGCAGTCGGGTACGCCTTTTAGCGCGCTCGACTGGGAGATCGCGCAGCACGTGGCGCAGGCCATCAAGCGCGATCCTGACAACGCAGCCGACATTGCGCGCGGCAAGCCCTCGGTCGAGCAGATCGACGCCTCGCGGCGCGCGACCGCACCCGCGTTCTACGAGACGCTGCTCGCGCAATTCAAGGCCTTCCAGACGGCGCTCGCGGCGCTCGACTACGAGCTTGAGCGCCGCGCGGGCGATGCCGCGCCGAGCTTTCGGCAGACTCGCGATGCGTTCGAGCATGTCTATGGGCTCGTGACGCGCTTTGCTCGCGATGTGGGTGTTGATCCGGACGCGGCGGTGAGACACGAAGCGCCGCATGACGGGCAGGCTTCACAAGCAGTCCAAAGCAATTTATCCGCTGTGCAGGAGCGCGCGGAGCCGAGCTTCAAGTCGTCTTTGCCCCATGAGGAAACCGTGCAGACCCCGACTCGCGTTCATGGCCGCACGCATGGCGGCATTCAGAGCCGCGCGGACGCGGTGGCGCAACTGCGTGCCGTGGCCGATTATTTTCGCGCCACGGAGCCGCACAGCCCGGTGGCCTATCTCGCTGACAAGGCGGCCGAATGGGCCGGTATGCCGCTGCATCAGTGGTTGGCGACGGTCGTGAAGGACGATGGCACGCTCTCGCATATTCGGGAGATGTTGGGGGTGAAGGACGAGTGAGTGCTGGCGCACAGTGCGCTTTTTCTTTGGCCTTTCCTTGTGTTCGTGTCGGTCTATAAGTGTTGCCCCTGTGCGGGGCGGCACCTACTTTCTTTGCGGCGGCAAAGAAAGTAGGCAAAGAAAGCCGCTCAAACCGCCAGTGTGACGAAGTCCGCAAACAGTCGTTTAGGGGGAAAGGTATAGGAGCATCCGTCATTTCGCACCACCAAACAAAGTGACAAGGCATCTCACATCCGGCGGCGCTGCGCGCGCCGTGGGGCATAACCGAAAACCCCTGGGGCGCATGCGTGGTCGCGTGTGCGGGTAGTCCCCTTGGTTTCCCGTGCAGACCCGACCGCTGCGCGCGTAGCGCGCAGCGGGATGAATGAGTCCTTTGTCACTGGGTGGAATGGTGCGAGATGGCAGACGCGCCTATACCATTCCCCTTAAACGGCTGTTTGTGGACTTCGTCACACTGGCGGTGTGAGCGGCTTTCTTTGCCTACTTTCTTTGCCGCCGCAAAGAAAGTAGGTGCCGCCCCGCACAGGGGCAACGCTTATAGACCGACACGAACACAAGGAAAGGCCAAAGGAAAGCGCACTGAGCCAGCACTAGAGCCCCGCACGAAACTCAATACGCCGGTTGCGCGCACGCCCATCGGTCGTATCATTCGAGGCCACCGGCTGATCGGGCCCAACGCCATCGGTCGTGAGCTGCTGCGGCGAAATCCCCTTGCCAACCAGATAACCCTTCACCGCATCGGCGCGCGCCTGGCTCAGCACGATATTCGAAGCACGATTGCCCGAGTTGTCGGTGTGCCCGATGATCTCCACCGTGCGCGTATTCATCTTCGCGAGCACGGCCGCCATCTGGTCAAGAATCGCACGGCCCTCAGGCGCAAGCGTAGCGCTGCCCGTTTCAAATTCGATCGTGCGGTTCGCGAGCGTCTGGTCGAGCAGCCCTTGCTCGGACGCGCTCACGCGCAGGCCGTTGCGTATCGTGTAGGTGGGATTGAGCGCATTGGCCATGTCGCTCGCGATCTGCTGGCGCTGGGCCTCGTTGCCCACCTCGCCACGCACGTCGATCTGCGTCCCGTCGATCTTCAGTTGTCCTTTATGAACCTGCTTGAGCTCGGCGTTGATCAGCTTCTGCACGTTCTCCGACCAGTTGGGCGGCGTGGCCACGTCGCCCACTTCGATCTGATCGACCACGCTGGCCGCGCCATAGGTGTCGCGCAGGCGCTGCAGCACGGCCGCGTGCGTGGCTTCGTCGGGCACCTTGCCGCCCACCACCACCTGCCCCGGCGTCGTGTTCGCCGGTGCGGGCATCGAGCTCACGGTGCTGCGCGCGCCCGAAGCGCCGGGCGCGGCTGCTGTGCCGGGCAGCACCGTGGTGCGGATCTGTCCGCCGCTCGTTTCCACGGGCGTGACGTGTGCGGGGCTAGCATCGTCGGCCAACGCGGGGGCGCTGAGCGTAACGAACACACCGAACGCCAGCGCCGCAGCAACAGCGAGCGCGCCGCGCTTATGCGGCTCAAGCACGGCGGCCATTGACCGGCTCTCCGATGAACGCCTCGCGGAACGTGTCGATCGAGACGCGCAGTGACAGTTGCGGCTGATCGAGGTAGCTGACGAGTTTGCTGATGCCATGGTCGTTCTGTGCATGTTCGTCGATCCACTCGGGATCGTCGATATCGATGTTATGGGCTGCGTAGGTTTGCGGATCGACCACGCTGTGCAGGGTCTTCGCGGAGGCCCCGTTGAAGCCGATGACGAGCCGCTCGCGCTGCGCGATGGTGCCCATGAAAATGGCCAGCTCGAAATCGGCCTTCGAGACGAACGGCGCGATCAGCTCGAGCCAGAACGCCGCGACGAGGCTGCGATAGAACGGGTCGGTCGGCAGCGGCAGCGTGAGGCCGCGCTCGAGATGCGCGGCGCCGCTCGTCATGACCGGGCGCAGCAGCGAGCCGAGCGCGAGCATCGCGCCGCGCACGCGCACCGGATGGCCGCTTGCGAGCAGCATTTGCTCGAGTCCCGAGAGCGTCTGATGCTCGATGAAGTCGGCAAAGGTGCCGTCGTGCGGGTTGCCTGCGCCGCCCACGTCCACCGGCACGAGCGTTTCGCCGAGCGCCTGCAGCGCGCCGGCCGGCTCGCTCGTGCCCAGCAGTGGCTGCATCTGCGCGGAGACGCGCGACCACAGGCGCGCGAGCGCGAGCGGGCTGCGCGCGAGAAACGCGAGCGGCTGCTCGACTTCGAGCGCCGTGGCCGCGAGAAACGGAAAGCGCCGCGAAGACTGGTCGTGGCTCGCCACCATATGCCCCGCGATCGCGAGCTTGCTTTGCGAGCCGAGGAACGCGAAGTGCATCGGCTGCGCTTCTTCATAGACGATCTTCCAGCGCGGATCGTCGGTGAGCATGTCCATCGCTTCGGCAATCCAGCGGTCAAGCGTCTGTAGAAGCTGCGGATTGTGCGCGCTCTTCACGAAGTCGCCGCGCGACGGGATCTTGCCGAAGTAGGCGATCTGCGCCTGAACGGTTTGCGTCATTGCGCCTCTCCCGCGTTATTGTTGGCGCCAGTGGCGTTGGCCGTCGTCACCGTGGCGGCGGGCGCGTTGTTGTTCTGCGCGTTGCCCGACGCGGGTGCTGCATTCGGCGCTGCGTTCGGGGCATCGGGCGCGTTGGGGTTGCCTCCCGCCGAACCCACGTTCGCGACCGAAGACGGCAACTGCACGCCGCTCAAGCCCTGCTGTTGTGGAGCATTGCCGCTCGAAGCCGTGGGCTGCGAGGTGCTGATGATGCGCATGCTCACCGCAACCGTCACGCTGCCTTGCGTCCACGTGAGGTCGAAGGTGCCGTCCGGTCGGCGGCTGCGCTGCGCCGAATTGATCAGCTTCTCCAGCCCGTAGCGGCCCGGCTCGTTGACGAGCTGGATCGTGCGGCCGTCGAAGGTCGTTGCCGAGAGCGTCGCGCCCGGCGAGCCCGACGGGTTCGGCCACACGAAGTTGGTCCACTGCGGCGGCGTGTTGCGATAACGCAGTTGCTGGCCGTCGATCGCGATCGTGTATTCGGTCGTGCCGCTCGAAGGCTGCGGCAGGATCTGGAACACGGTCTGCGGTTCGCTGGAGCCGCCGCTCGCGCCCGCCGCGCCGCCCGCGAGCGGCGCCACCCAGCGGGCGAAGCCGTTGGTGAAGTCGGGCGTGAGCGAGAGGCCCATGTCGCCCCAGGTGCGCGCGGTGAGCGTGTCGCCGCGGCGCACCGCGAGCGGCCCGAGCGTGGTGCTCACGAACTTCGAGATCGCGCCGTCCGGGCCGAAGGTCTGGGCGATTTCGCTCGAACCGGCCTCGATCTTCGCCGTGCCAGAGAACGGATACTTGTTCGCGAGCGAGGCCTGGAACGGTTGGTACACCTGTGCATTCCACACCTTGTTCACTTCGGCGCTGGCCGGCTGGATCACCACCGCATAGGCCTGCATGAGCGGACGCACGAGGAGCGGGCGCAGCGCCTTGCGCTGGTCGTCGGTGAGGCCGGTGAGCATCTGCTCGTCGACGAACTTCAGCGAATCGGAAAGCTCCGAGCCGTTGCCGTCGAGCGTCTGCTGCATGAGCTGGCGCGCGCCCGGTCCCGGATCGCCCTGGTTCTTGATGGTGTTAAAGCGCGTGCGCACCTTCGAGAGCGAATCCATATAGCCCTTGAGCATCGAGCCGTTGTCGTGCGTGACGACGATGCGTCCGAGGCCCGCGAACGCCTGGCCGATCGGACCCATCGGCATCTCGACCGGATTGCCGTTGATGTCGATGTTCGCCTGGATCGGGCCGCTCGTGGCGCGCGAGAACAGGTTCTTGAACCAGCCCGTGATGCCGCTTTGCGCGCGCTTGATCGTGGTGTTCACGAGCGACGGGTTATCCCACGAGGTCTGGTCGTACGCGGTTTCAAGGATCTTGCGGATCGGCGAATCCTGCGGGTCGCCGAGGCGGTTCATCGCGTCGACGGCCTGGCCGAAGCTGCCGAAATCCTGTACGGCAATGCCCTGCATGAACTTCTGCCAGTGCTGCGCGTACTCGGTCTTGTACATGCCCACGAGCGTCTTCTGGATCTGCTCGGGGCTGCCTTCGAGCGTGAGGTCGTCGCTCGCCGAGGTGTTGAGCACCCAGTCCTTCGCCTGCAGTTCCTTCGTGGCGGCTTCGCGGATCGCGGGCTGCACGTACTGGAACCACGCTTCGCGCGTGAAGGTGCCGGGAATCGCGTAGCTGCCCGCCACGAGCGACGCGTTGCCTTCGCCGACGATGCGCGCGACCGTCATCGGCGCGAAACGCGTGGAGGCGCGCGCCTTGATTTCCTCGTAGACGCGCTGGCGCGCCGGCATGCCGCGCACCACGTGGCGCAGGTCTTCGCGCGTCTGGTCGACGAGCGCGAGGTTCGCGTCGATCATCGGCCAGTCGTCGTCGGAGACGCGCGAGAGGTAGAAGGTGATCATGCGCTCGGCGCTCTTGATCATCTCGTCGCGGGGCATGTTGCCGCGATTCTGTTCGAGCCAGCCGCGCCAGAAGCGGGCGATCTGGTCGGTCAGGTGAGCGGTCTCCACATGACGCTTGTCCGAGAGCATCAGGTAGGTCTTGAGCGCGTTGTATGCGTCCTCGACGCTGGTCGGCGACGCATCGCTATAGAGGCCGCCCTGGCTCGGCGTGGCCATGGCCGCGTGCGCGGAAACCGGCACCGCGCCCGAATCGGGCGCGTGCGTCATGGGCGCGAGCTGGTCCGGATGCGCGTCGACTTCCTTGAGGAAGCCTTCGACGTTCTGCGAGACCGGCGCGAGCATGATCTGGCGAACGCCGTTGTAATACTCCTGGAGCAGATGCTGCTCGACGCGGTCGCCCTGATAGAGGCCCAGCGACACCGCAAGCGGCTTGTCGCGGCGGAACTGCTCGAGCTGCTCGATGCGGTCCTCGAGAATGTCCATGGCCTGCAGGCGCGACTGCAGGTCGTTGCGGTTCTGCTGCAGCTTCTCCACGTTGTCGAGGTCGGCCTGCACGTTCGCCACGAGTTGCTGGTTGTTGATCGTCGACCACGTCCAGCCGCCGAGCGCGAGCGCGAGCGCGGCCACCACGCCGAAGAACGTGGCGTAGCGCAGACGCGTCTTCGCGGGGCTCGCGAATTGGCGGACCGTTTGCTTGTCGGCGAAAATCACCTTGGAAAACAGGTCTTTCAGGAAGAAGCCGTTCTTCGAGAAGGCCGCCTGGGGCTTGGGCAGACTATCGGTCGAGAGCGAGAAACGGTTCGCGATGCGCTGCGCGGCGGCGCTGTTGGTCTCGCCTTCCTGCAAGGCGCTCGTAAAGTAAAAGCCGCGGAAAATAGGCTTGTACTGGAACGGATTGTTCTCGAACAGCGTGGCGAGGAACGCGCGCAGCGCGGGCTTGATGGTGGAAAATTCGAGCGGAAAGCTCAGTTGTCCCGGCGTGAGCGCGTTGCCGCGGCTGATCGACATCTGCGCGATGCTGATTTCCTTGAGGCCGTCGTAGAGCTCTTCGAAGCGCTCGTCGAACTGCGTGACGACGTCGCGTTTCTCATCGGGCTCGTAGGGCAGGGTGGCGCCCCAGACGCGGTCGTATTCGTTGCGGTCGCTGCCGCTGAAGAATTCGGTGAAGCCCGTAATGAGGTCGACCTTCGTGAACATCACGTAGACGGGCGCGAACACTTCGAGCTTTTCCGTGAGCTCCTGCACGCGCTGGCGCAGGTTCTTCGCGAGATTGATCGCGAACTCGGGGCGATTGCCCGTGAGCTCGGCAATGCTCGCGGTCACGATAATGCCGTTGATGGGCGCCTTGGGCCGGAAGCGCTTGAGCAGCCCCAGAAAACCGAGCCATTCGCCGCGGTCTTCCTCGTGCACCGAATAGCGGCCCGCCGTATCGAGCAGAATGCCTTCGGTCGTGAAGAACCAGTCGCAATTACGCGTGCCGCCAATGCCGTGCACGATGGCGTCTTTCTTGTCGGCGAACGGAAACTGCAGGCCCGAGTTGAGCACGGCGCTGCTCTTGCCCGCGGCCGGATTGCCGATCACGATGTACCACGGCAGCTCGTAGAGCGCCGAGCCGCCCGAAAGCTGGCCGATCTTCGAGGTCTTGATGGTCTTGACCGTATCGACGAGGCGCGTGCGCAGCGCGTCGAGCTCGGCCTGCGTGCCGCGCGCGGCAACGGCGGCGGCGTTGGGGGTTTCGACCTGGGCCTGCTGCTCTAGCATCTCGCCGAGCTTGCCGTTGGCGCGGCGCACGCGTATGCGGCGCACAATCCAGACGAGCAGCCAGAGCGCGAGCAGCACGCCGAGCACGAGCGCGACCCACACGAGCGCGATCTGCAAGGTGTCGGCGGCAATGAACAGCACCGCAGCCAGCGCGATGAAGCCGATGAGGGAAAGCGTGCGCCTGTGGGTCAACACGTTGAGGAAGCGTTGCATAAGCCGGTCAGGTCCTGGTGCTTTGAGTGCTGTTCTGATGGTGCGTAGCGTCTGCCTGGTGTGTCATGTGCGCCGGCGGCGCGGCGAGCGCTGGCCGCGCGATGCGTCGGGCGCGATCGCGGGCAGGGTGGCGCGCGGCGGCCACGGCGGGCCGCCTGAGCTTATAGGCGTTCGGTTGCGAAACCATGTCGGCCATACAGGCAGTGCGGGCCCTATATGTCACGCGGCGCGTCATTGGCGATTCCATTGGCGCACTTCTTATTGGGCATTGGGGGCATTGGGGGCATTTGGAACATTAGGGACTTTTTGAAGAGCCGCTGCCCTGCGCCCGAGCACGAAACCGGGCTTGTGATATTCGACGTGCCCGAGATCCATCAATTTCCACCGGCCACCCCACGTTAGCCCGACCTGCTCGGCCACTTGCCCATATAACTGATAGCCGCGCATGGCCCAAGGATCTTTTTCTGAAATGACGAGCTTGCCGTCACGTAAAAACGCGTTATCCGCCGCGAGCCCGTATTGGTGATAGCTCTGAAACGCCGCAGCATTGGTCACGCTGCCCCCCATTTTCGCCAGCCGGTCCTGCCGTTCGGGGCTCCGATAACCTTCCAGCAATGCCATTTGATAACCGTATTGCTCGTGCATGATTTTATAAACGAGCAATAGACGCGTACGGAAGTCGGGATCGAGCAGATTCCAGTCGCGGCTCGCATCCACCAAAGCGGGGCGCAGCTGTTCGACCTCCCGTGTGGCGAACACTTCAGGCGGCAATGGCGGCGGCGGAACGAGCTGCTCGCCATTGAGCAGCGCCGCGACTTTTTCATCGGGCGCCCGAAGCGTGTCGTCGTATTGGAATAACTGGTGGCCGCGAAGCGCAATAGCAATCAGCGGCGGCGTCGCAAGAATACCTGTCGTCGACAAAATCAGCAAGCGTCGTTTAATCAGCAAATTTTGCATGCTGTTCACAGTTGAATGTGAATATTTTGCCGACCGCGAAATACTTTTACGCGCATGCGTGGCGCTTGCCGAAACACGGCGCGTGATGAGGTTATGCAAATTGGATACGATACCGAAAAACGTGGCTCGCACGCCCGGTAGAAGCAGTATTGCCGCTAACGGAACGGTAATGACGAAATAGATGACGAGTGCAATGGCAACCAAAAGCAACCCCGTGACTGGAGGCAATTGTTTTTTGTAATGCTTGATTTTAGAATCAGGCCTGCCCGAACTCGGGCCGACACGTATTATTACGGCGAAACAGGCCTGATTCAATGTGCACGATTCGAATGAGACTCTAATGAGTGTGCCGGACAACTCCCGCCCTAAAGCTCCACCCAGCCTGCTTGCTGATGGCCCCGGCAAAGCGGCCAGCGCGCCCGCCAACGCCGGCGCGCGCAATGGCTCGCGCATTCTTGCGAATCTGGAAGGCCGCGTCGTGCCGCCTGCCGCGCCGGCAGGCAAGACAGCGCGTACCTCGAAGACAGCGGCGCTCGTTGCGCTGCTCGTGATCGGCGCGGGCGCGTTCGGCGCCTGGCATTTGATGACGCGCGCGCCATCCGCAACGTCGAGCGCTTCCGCGCCGGCCAGCGCCACGGTTGCGGCCGCGAGCGCCTCGCAGGCGGTCGTTGCGCGCGCACAGACCGGCGCGCCCGACGAAGCCTCGGCGTCGCACGCGGCAACCATCGTCGCCGACGACGAGGCCGCGAGCGCCAGGCCGTCCGCGGACAATGGCGCTTCCGCGCCCGCGAACGACGCCGACCGGCTTTCGCGCGCGCTCGCGGACGGCGTGCACGATGGCAACGCCAGCGGCGCTGCGGTTACGGCGGCGGCGCCCAAGGCGCAATCGACGCAATCGGCACAAGCAGCGCAATCGGCGAAAGCGCACGATAAGACCGCTGCGAAGCGCCAGGCGGCCAATGAGCGTCATGCGCAAAGCAAGACCGCCGTCGCGCAGGCAAAGAAGCCGCACAACGGCGCGAAGAAGGATGACTCCGACGTCGATTTGCTCGCCGTGCTCGTGGCGCGTACGAAGCCGGCCGATGCCAAAACGGCGGCCCACGGGTCGAAGTCGGCGGGCAAGGGTCAGGGCGACAGCAATGCGTCGCTTGCACAGCAAGTGAAGGCGTGCGGCGATCGCGAGTTCTTTGAGGATCAACTCTGCCGCTGGCGCGTATGCGATGGCCATTGGGGCACGGACCCGGCGTGCCCCTCGGCGGCGCGAGCGAGCAACGAGCATTGAGAATGCGGCCGCACGCCTTGATGGGGCGCGATACGGTTGCGGCTGCGATTGCCGTTGCGGTTGAAGCGGCAGCGCGGGCAAATCCGCTGGATATCAGCACTGCTGACCTTGTTGGCGAGTAAAACGTCCCGGCGGATCCTGAAGGGGGTCAAGCATGAACTTGTCCGAATTGATCCAGATGATCAACGGTGGTCTGATCCAGCAGGGCCGCCTGATCAAGACGGATATTCCTGCATTGCCCGACAATGCGCTCGTGCCGCGTCGGGCGGTCACCTGTTCCGAACTGGGCCGCGATTTCCGCGTCACGCTAGACATGGTGTCCACGGCTGGGGACATCGAGCTCAAGACGCTGATTGCCCAGCCGATCACGCTGTGGATTCAGCAGGCGGACTCATCCTGGCTGCCCGTCAATGGCTACATTCATACCGCGCGAAGGCTGGGCGCGGATGGCAGTTTTACCAGTTACCAGCTCACGTATGCCTCGTGGCTGCACTTCCTGAAGTTCCGCAGCGACATGCGGTACTGGCAGGACCAAAGCGCGGACGCCATCATCACGGACGTCCTCAACATGCATCCCCAGGCCCAGGGCCGGTTTCAGTTCGCCTTGCACAAGCCGCTGCCGCAGCGCTCGTATTGCCGCCAGAGCGAAACCGACTGGAACTTTGTTCATCGGCTGATGGAAGAGGAAGGCCTGTTCGGCTTTTGGCGGCAGGCCGGCGACGGCAAATCGCACATGCTGGTCGTGACCGATAACCTTTACACGCTTGATGAAGTGTCGCCCAATCCGGTTAGCTTCTATCGCGCCGACACGGGCACCGAAACGGATGCGTTCACGCAGTGGACGGGCACGCGCAAGCTCCAGAGCGCGTCGCGCACGACGCGCACGTTCGACTACAAGTCGCCCTCGTCCTGGGCCGATCCCAAAGGGACCTCGCTGCCCACGATGCCGGGCCAGGGCGATCTGCCGGAGCAGACCGAAGTCTACGAATATACGGGTGCCTATACCTGGTTGGACCAGACACGCGGCGAGCAGCTTTCGAGGGTTCATCTGGAAGAGTGGGAATCGCGCGCCAAGCGGTTCTTCGCGGTGGGGGGCGTTCGCGGTATCGACGCGGGACGCCGCTTTGCGCTGAGCGGTCATCCGGATCACGACCGCGATCCGGCTGCTCAGCGGGAGTTCGCGGCGATCAAGGTGAGCCGGTTCATCGAGAACAATCTGCCGCTCTCGGACCAGGACGCGAACTTCCCTCACAGCCTCTTCAACGAACTGAAGCAAGCTAGGGCCGCGCAGGGCGAGGCAGAGTTCAGCGTGACGCATGCGGACGGTTCGGCCGGATTTTACCGCGTCGAAGTCGAGGCGCAGCGCGTGACGGTTCCATACCGCAGTCCGTTCGAGCATCGGAAGCCGGAGATACATCTGGAGACGGCGATCGTCGTGGGGCCGCAGGGCGAGGAGGTCTACACCGACGCACTGAACCGCGTTAAGGTGATGTTCGTCTGGGATCGTCAGAATCCAGGCGACGCGTGCGCTTCGTGCTGGGTCCGAGTCGCGCAGTCGGATGCGGGCGGCGGCTACGGAAGCGTGCACGTTCCGCGCGTGGGCGAGGAAGTGCTGATCGGCTATGTGGGCGGTGATTGCGACCGGCCCATCGTCCTGCATCGCGTATACAACGGCAATGTCCAGCCGCAGTGGCATAGCAACGGCATCCTGTCCGGCTTCCGCTCGAAGGAGTATTCGGGCAGCGGCTTCAGAAGGAGTATTCGGGCAGCGGCTTCAATCAGATGGTATTCGACGACGCAACCGGACAGAACCGCGTGCAGCTCTACAGCAGCCAGGCGAATGCGCAGCTGCATCTGGGTTATCTGATCCAGCAGACCGGCAATGCCCGCGGTGCGTATCTCGGCAGTGGTTTCGATCTGAAGACGGATACCTACGGCGCGCTTCGGGCCGGCAGCGGGCTGTACGTGAGCACGCATCCGAAGCAGGCGGGCAGCCAGCCGCTCGATGTGAGCGAGTCGCATCAGCAGCTCGTCGGCGCGCAGGGCGTGGCCGAGTCGCTTTCGGCCGCGAGCGAGCAGCACAATGCCGAAACGCTGAAGCCGGGCTATGACGCGCTACAGAAGTTCGCCGAGGCGACGCAAAGCAGCGTGGCCGGCAGCGCTGCGGGCGGCGGGCACACGGCCGGTGGCGGGACCGGCCACGCGAACGCGTTCAAGGACCCCGTGATGCTCATGGGCAGTCCGGCGGGCATTGCGCTTTCGACGCAGCAGAGCGCACACATTGCCGCGGATCAGCAGATCAATCTCGTGAGTGCGCAGAGCACGCATATCGCGAGCGGGAAGTCGCTGATCGCAAGCGTCGCGGACAAGCTCAGCCTGTTCGTGCAGAACGCGGGAATGAAGCTGTTCGCCGCCAAGGGAAAGGTGGAAATTCAGGCACAGGACGACAACGTCGAGATGACCGCGCAAAAGACCCTCAAGGTTATTTCGGCAACCGAATCGATTGAAGGCGTGGCAAAGCAGGAGGTTTTGCTCACAGCGGGCGGCGCATATATCCGCATCAAGGACGGCAACATCGAGATTCACGCGCCGGGCAAGGTGGACGTGAAGGGCGCGCAGCACGAGTTCAGCGGGCCAACCAGCCTGAGCAAGACCTACAACATGGAAGGCAAGAAGGCGGACATGCGAATTCGCTACGTCGATGCCGAAGGGAACGTGCCCGAAGGGGAGCCGATCAAGTTCACGACCGGAGACGGAACCGTGCATAGCGTCGCGCTCGATGGCGAAGGCAAGGCGGAGTTGAAGAACATCGACTTCGGACAGTTGCTCGCCAATCAGGTCAAGCGATTCGAGGGGTGAAAATGGCAGACAAGCCGCTGGTCAAACACGATGTTTGCATCGATCTGCCGGGGCAGCCGGTCAATTGCTGGGCCGATACGGAGACCACGGTGCTGCTGAGAAAGCATCGGGATGTGATATTCGACGTCAATCTGCAAAAGGGAAAGATGTATACGGTCGAGACCAGCGACGACTGGTTCTACGACACGAAGGTGAAGCGTCGCGTCAAGAGCGGCACGTTTCAGGACGGCGAACGCTACCACATCTGGATCGGCCGCGAATTCAAGGGCTTTCTCGTGCTCAAGATGGACGGCAAGGAGCTCCAGCGCTATTCCATGCTCGTGCTGAATACGGACAGCCACGGATCGGATCCGAAAACGAAGCCCGAACCGATTACGCTAGTCTACGGCGGCCAGGCCGACGTGCATGGCATGCCGCAACTCGCCCGCTTCTATCAGCAGGGCGCGGCGGCGAATACTGCCTTCGGCACGCCGGCCTGGAAGCTGGGCTTGCCGTCGCTCTCGACCGATCTACCGTCGCTCGACGACGAGTTCGGCTGTCGCCGGCTGCTGCCGATTGCGAAGCCGGCTTCCACGCCTCAGGAGCCGCAGGTCATGCATGTCTTCGAAGTGGACGTGAAGACGATTCCGGCGGACCTCGTCAATGCGCTCGAGACGGGCGGCGACGACGAAACCGCAATCGACACCGCGCACGTTGCGACGCGTAACTGGATCACTGGTCAATTTATCGGCTTCGCGGGTTACGTCGGCGACAACCTGCCGTGGATTCGCGAATTGTGGAAGACCAAATTCCGCTTGATCAAAATCGTGCATCCGAAGGCGGGGCCCAGATGGTACGTCGTGTTTAAAGGCACGATCGGATCGCGGACGGAAATTTCGGCGGCCAAATACGGCGTCAAGAACACGAAGATTCTCGCGATCACGGGCGGCGCTGGAACGGCCGAATCGATGGGCCAAGCGGCGTGGCGCAGTGCGAAAGGCGTGGTCACGACCAAGGCAGGCGTGATCACGCTCGTTCTGACGATCGGCCTGGATTTTGCCGAGTGGTATCACGGTTATCGCGCGGGGCAGAAGGACTTTTGCGATCTCGTTGCCAAGGTTGGGATCGATCTGCTGGTGGCGGGTTTGACCGCCGCGCTGACTTCGCTGGTGGTTGGCGCGATTGCTTCCCTGGCGGCTGTTGCCGCCGTGCCGGTTGCCCTGACCGTTGCCGTGGCGGTGGGTGTCGCGGTTGCCGTCGGCTATATAGTCAATTATGTCGACAAGAAAGTGCATTTCACGGATTGGGTTGCGCAACGCTTGCGCGAAGCCGCCGAGAGTTACGAGAAATACATGCCCAAAGACTACAATCCCTATTCGCCCATGTTTGGAGGCATGCCATGACGCAGCGTATTGCTGCACGGCGCGAAGAGAAGGCCTTGTCGCCGATCGCCGGCCAGGCGGTGCGCGCGGGAGTGCTATTGAACGGGCTGGCCATTGCGCTCGCATTCATCGCGTATAAATTCGACTACGGTATTTCCAGCATCCCGGGACAGATCAGTATCGCAATCGCGGTGATCTGTATCGCGGTGCCGGTTCTATGCTGGCTCGCTTGCGCAAGTACGCGAAAATTCGCGATGCACGGATCGGTACGGCTGATTGGTCTGGTGTCCGCCTATGCACTGCTTGGCGTCGCGTTCTATTTTTTCTATTTCATCTTTGCACCGATGCCCGTGTTCGAACGCGTTCTCGGGCTTGGGGGCGGGGGTGCGCTGAGCGCTTACTGGCTGATATTTTCGTGGCTCGAGCTCACGCGTTTCATCGAGCGATCGAATTTCGAAAATCTCGCATTCAATTTTTACGACGATGAAATCGTCTGCAAGGCGAAGTTCTTTGAAATTCTCGATGAGGGGCATGTCGACAAGAACCCGTTCGTGAAGTGGCATACGTGGATCGTCATGGCGCTCGCGCCATTCTTTCTCGTACTGAGCCGGGTGTTGTCGATGTATTTCGGCACCGGCGGTGTGTTGTTCTTCATCGCGGCGGTGACCTTTCCAGCGTCCCTCTGGCTGATCGGGGTGATGGTCCGGGTTGGCGTGACGATGATTCAGTTGCCGCTTGCCATGGAGCGCAAATACCGTAAGCCGGTGCTAATTGCGGCCGATGCGCCGTTCTAGCGCGGCGCTACGAGATACCTGCGAGAAGCGCGTCGGGCCGCTCGATCGAGAAGATCGGGCGGCCCGATTGCGTTGTGCGGGTCGCTCGCGCGGCCCGTGTGCCTAGGCTCACGCCATCGCACGCTGCCGGTAGCCGTTGAAATACAGGTTCAGCATCAAGGCGCTGAGCGAGGCGAGCACGATGCCGCTGTGCGTGAACGGAGACAGCCAGTGAGGCAGCCAGGCCAGCAAGCCGGGGTTGACCATCGGTACCATGCCCACGCATACGCTGACCGCCACGACGAGCAGGTTGTTGCGGCCGCCTTCGTGCCGGTAGTCGACGTCGACCAGCACCTTGATGCCGGTCGCCACCACCATCCCGAACATCACCACGCCGGCCCCGCCGAGAACGCAATGCGGAATCAGCGCGAACAGCGTCGAGAGCTTGGGGAACAGCGCCAGCACGACCATGATCGCACCGGCACACACGCAGACCCAGCGGCTTCTGACGCCGGTCACGCCCACCAGCCCGACGTTCTGCGAATACGTGACATAGGGAAACGTATTGAAGATGCCGCCGATCAGCGTGCCCAGACCGTCCACGCGTAACCCCCTGACGACATCGGCATGATCAACGGGCTTGTCGACCATCTCGGCGACGGCCAGCATCATGCCCGTGGTCTCGACCATCACGACGATCATCACGATCGACAGCGCCACAACGGGCATCAGGTGAAACGTTGGCATGCCGAAATGAAATGGTGTGACGAATTCGAACCAGCTCGCGCGCGCCAGCACCGTGAAGTCGACCCTGCCCGCGCAGGCCGCGATGGCGAAGCCAATCAGAATGCCGAGCAGTACAGCGATATTGCGCAGGAAGCCGCGCGCGTAGCGCGTGATGGTGAGAATCGCCACGAGCACGACCAGTGAGATCAGCAGGCTGAACGGGTCGCCCAGGCGCGCGCCGCCCGCCATCCAGTTGATGCCGACCGGCACCAGGTTGAGGCCCGTCACGGTGATGACGGTGCCGGTGACCACGGGCGGAAACAGATTGACCATGCGTCCGACCAGCGGCGCCAGCGCGATCGTGACCATGCCGGCGGCGATGACCGATCCAAACAGGCCGGTCAACCCGATGGCGGGATCGGCCACCATCACGGTCATCGGCGGCACCGCGGCAAACGTCACGCCCATCATCAGCGGCAGGCGGATACCGAACTTCCACAGGCCGGCGGACTGGATGACCGACGCGATGCCGCACGCGAACAGGTCGGCGCTGATGAGCATCGCGATGGCGTCCATCGGCAGCTTCGCCACGCTGCCGATCAGGATCGGCACGGCAATGGCGCCGGCATACATCACCAGCACGTGCTGCAACCCAAAGATGAAAAGTTTGTTGGCGGGTAGAACTTCGTCCACGGGGGCGGTTCCGCTGCGGGGCGACGCGCTGCTATGGTGCGCAAGGTCGGATTGCTCGGCTGCCGTTTCCATCTGTTTCGTCCTCCTGATCGCTTGTCCCTGTTTGCGCGGGCGGCGTCGTGGCGCCGCCCGTCGCTTTGGGACTGTCTCCTGATGCCGCATTCAGATCGTGGTTCCTGGCGCGGCGCTTACAGACCGGCGGCCAACTCCCGTTCGATCTGGTCATAGGTGTCGCGAATGAAGCGTGCAACCGCGACGCTGCTCTCGAACGTGTTGTAGCCCACGCCAAGCCCGTAGTCGGGAAGATTGATGTAATCGACCGTCATCAATTCGAGCGGGCTATCGTCGTTCGTGAGGTGATGGCGGATAGTCTTGCGCACGACTTCCCGCGTTGGCTCCAGCAGCCACGCATGCCAGTCGTCGTACCATTCGCCGGGATTCGGCCGCACGTAGGGGTATTGCACGCCGCGTCCGGGTTGGCCTTCATCTCCCGTGGCCCAGCGGTTCAACGGGCCGTTGGGCACGGCGGGGCGGTTCTGCTGCCACCAGACCATGTTCATGCCGAGCCAGGCGTCGGCCAGGTTGCCGGGCTCGAACGGATCGAGCACCACGCGCCCGCTCTTCACATCGTCGACGATGCCGGAAATGGCCTGCTCCGCGGGATTGCCGATCTTGAAGATGCAGTGGCTATAGTCCATCACGAAGCGGAACGGCACACCACGCGCACGGACTTTTTCGGCCACGACCGCGACGCGCCGGAAGTCTTCCGACCACATCAGGATATGGACTTCGAATCCGATCTGGATGCCGCATCGTTCGCCCGCCTCGTGCGCGCGCAGGTACAGGTCGACCAGTTCCTCGTCGGTCACCACGTGGCCATCGGCATGATGCGTGAGCACCATCATGTTGTGATAGCGCACGCCCGCGGCCGCCGCGTTGGACAGGTTGTGCGCGAGCACGCCGAGCGGGTCCTCGCCGATGCGGTAGGTCCATGCGGAACCCAATACGGGGAAGTCGTACTTCTCGACGGCGGCGATATAGTCGGCGACCTTGTCGGCCAGCGGCAGCCGGTCGAAGAAGTCGAATACGCCCGACTCGACCACCATGCGAAACTGCGTATCGACAGGCAGTTCCTGCAGCGACACAGGGTTCGACGGCGAAGAAGGCTGCACGCCGCGGCCGGCGCAACCGAGCTTGATGCGAGGTTTCATCTGGTTTGTCTCCCTCATGCGGCACGGGCGGCAGCCGTGCCTTGTTCGTCGCGGACCAGTTCCATCAGCCAGCGGCGGTACGCCTGCGTCACGGCATCGGCGCCGCGCACGGGCAGTTCGAGCCGCACTTCGTCGCCGACGATCGGCACCAGCTTCGGTTGTTGCGATTCGATTACGGGCTTGTCCTGGTCGAGGACTTCGGCTTCGAATTCGAGAAAAAAGTCGTCGTGCCCGGGCTCGGTGCCGAAATCGCGGGCGATCCACCAGAAGCTGCGCGTGTGCGTGGCCGACACGGGGCAGGCAGCCATCAGGAGAACATAATGTTTGCCGTTCTCGAATGTGCGGCGCAAATGCACCGTATGGGGCATCGTGACGTGGTACGAGTTCGCCACCGAAATCCAGTTCTCGCCCTCGATGCCGAGCAATGCGCGCTTGCGGCCCACGCTCGGCTCCTTGAGCGCGGCGCGCTCGAAGCGCAGCACATGGTTCTCGCGCCACGGCTCGACCGTGTCGACTTCGGGCCGCGAGCGGCTGCCGATGCTGCCGTCGTGCACGAAGGCGAAGTGGGAGAAGTCGACGAAGTTCTCCAGGCGGCGCGGCGCACTGGTTTCCCAGTCGTAGGCGGGTCCGCGCACCAGGCGATAAGCAGGGTCGTCGAATTCGGGAAACGTCGGCACCGGGAATTTCGGCTCGGCGTCGAGGCACGCCCAGATGATGCCGGCCGACTCGCTAACCGGGAACGCGGGCACCGTCGGCTTCATCACGGCGGTCAGCGAGTCGCACGCGGGAATCTTGACGCAATGGCCGTCCGAATCGTAGCGCCAGCCGTGGTACGGGCATTCGAGGCGGCCGTCGACGATCATGCCGTTGGACAGCGCCGCGCCCCGATGGGCGCAACGGTCGGCCAATGCAACGAGCGTGCCGTCCAGCCGCGCGAGCACGATGGGCTGGTCGAGCAAGGTCACGCGCACGGGCTTGTCGATCACGTCGCCGCTGTACGCGACCGGGTGCCAGAATCGGTGCAGGGTGCGGTAGAGCGGATGCTGGCTGTAATCGCGCAACAGGTAGTCTGCCTTCATGCTACGGTCTCCTTTGTTTTTCAAAGATCAAGCTTGATGCGTTCGCCGCGACAGCGCGATACGCAGATCATCATTACCCGGCCGGCTTCGCGTTCCGCGCGGCCGAGCACGGCGTCGCGGTGGAGCGGGGCGCCGTCGAGCACCGTGGTTTCGCAGGTCCCGCAGGTGCCTTCCTTGCACGAGTACATCACGCTCTCGCCCGCGTCGATCAGCACGTCGAGAATCGACTTGCCGGGCGGCACCGTGTAATGCCGGCCCGAGCTGGCCAGTTCGACGTCGAAGGGCCGGTCCGCGTCGTCATCGGCCGGACTGCTCACGGCTGCGGCGCCGAACGATTCGACGTGCACCCGCTGCGCGTCCAGGGCCGAGGTGGCGGCCTCGAACGCACGCAGCATCGGTTGCGGCCCGCAGCAGTAAAAGTGTGTGTCGCCATCGTGGCGCTGTACCACGTCGCGCAGGTCGAGCATCGCCTGGCCGGGTTCGTGGTCGAACACGCAAACCAGTCGGCCGTTCCGGCTATTTGCGGTCAGCGCTTCCAGTTCCGCCAGGAATGCGGCGTGGTCGTGCGTGCGTGCGCAGAAGTACAGCGTCCACGGTCTGCCGTCGCGTTCGAGCCGCTGGACCATCGACCACAACGGCGTAATACCGATGCCGCCGGCCACGAGTACCGTTTTCAGATGATCGTTACGTAATGCGAAATGATTTCGCGGTCTGCCGATGGCGATCGCGTCTCCGGCGCGCAGGCATTCATGCACGTAAGCCGAGCCGCCGCGACTGTGAGCATCGTGGGCCACGGCGATCACATACCGGTGCCGTTCCCCCTCGTTGACGAGCGAATACGAACGGCGCAATCCGTTTGGCAGGTGCAGGTCGATGTGCGCACCGGCCTGCACCGGATCGAATGCCACGTCCGGCCCGGCCGGCCGCAGCTCGATGCGCAGCACGCCCCGGGCAATAGGGTCGATGGCCGCGATGCGGGCACACAAGGTGTTCTGAAACGGTGCGATCAAACGGTCCATGAAATGTGCCTCGTGGGTATCGAAAGCGTTTGAGCGGCGGCTCCCGCGTTTCCTTGGGGGCGGGGATCCGTCGTCCGTTGTATTTCATACGACCGCAATCTATCATTCAAATTGTTAATTTAAATATATTCATAGACTGAGATGATGAATCTGACACTGCGCCAGTTGCAGGCATTCGTGCTGGTCGTGCAGACACGGCAATTCACGCTCGCGGCGCACAAGATGCACATCACGCAATCGGCGCTGAGCACGCTGGTCAAGGAACTGGAGTCGAGCGTCGGGCTGAAGTTGCTGGACCGCCATACGCGGCGCGTCGAGCCGACCGAGGCGGGGCTCGGTTTCTATGTGATGGCCGAGAAGACGCTGGCCGACCTGGAGAACGCGGTCTCCCATGCGCACGATCTGGCGTCGCTGCGCGCCGGGCGCGTGAGTGTTGCCGCGTCGACGGTGTTGTCGGCCGGCTTGCTGTCGAAGGTATTCAAGGACTTCAAGTCGCGCTACCCCGACATTCGTATCGTGCTGCGCGACGTGGCCGAGGAGCACATCGTCGAAACGGTACGCGCGGGTCACGTCGATCTGGCGGTGGGCACCTCGGCCGAACCTGATCAGGAGATCGAAGAAACGCCGCTAGTGGCCGATCGCTTCATCGCGCTGTGCTGCGAGGATCATCCGCTGTCGCGGCAGCGCCATATCGCGTGGCGCGACCTCGAGGGTTTTCCGTTTATCGCGCTGGCGCCCACGAGTCCGATCCGGCAACTGATCGACGCCACCACGCGCGAGGCCGGCGTGACGCTCGATATTGCCTATGAGGTGTCGTTCGCCACGACGGTCCTGAGTCTCGTTGGCGTCGATCTGGGTGTGAGCGTGCTGCCGATGAACAATCATCCCTCGCTGCCGGCATTCCGCATCCATGCAAAGGAAGTGATCGCGCCGGTGGTGACGCGGCAGATTTCGATTTTCACGCGCCGCCATCGCGGCTTGTCGCCGGCAGCGGCGCAATTCGTGGCGTTCTTGCGCGCCTACGTGGCATCGCATCCCGATACGGCGCCGAACTCGATCCGCGAGCAAGCTGCACGCAAGACGCGCGGGAAATAGCGAGGGATCGGTAGCAGCGGCGCCCATAGAAAAGACCCGCACCGCTGCGGTCGGCCTTGAGCCAGGTTTCGCGGTCCACGTTGCCGGCTTTGTCCCATTCGGCCTGCTCCTTGGGGCTTTGCTGCCTTGCGGCCCCGGGGAGGCCGGGACCGCTACCGTCATGTCCGGCTGGCGCCGCGAATCGGGCCGCAGCAGGCGCTCCGCGGCCCCTCGACGGCGACTCTGCTACGCGCCGCGCGCCTCGGCGTTGCCGTAGGTCTGGAACGCCGAGAGGTCGGGGTAGGTCCGTCGGATGGTTTGCCACTCGGCCGCGTTGTAGAACTCGCAAGGATTGTTCGGCGAGGCGGCCGTGAAGCGTTTCGCGACTTCGATGCAAAAGCGCACGGTCTCGGCGATGTCCACTTCGTGGCTCGCGCTCGAGTCACTTCCGCCGACCACCGACTGCGCGGTCAGCGCGACGCCCACCACCGGCGCGGTCGTGGCCACGTGCGGCTGCATGATGCTGTTGAAGTGGTAAAGCCCGTTGTCGTAGGGCGTGATGTCCTGCAGCGAGATCGGCAACGTGAAGGCCGGGCGGCCGGTCGTCGACTGCATCACGTTCACGAGGTCGGGCGACACGCGCAGGATGTAGCCCTGCATCGCGGTCGGCGTGATCGCGAAGCCGCGCTGCTTGACGATGCTGTTGCCCTTCGATGCGTCGATCGAGAGGATCGCGTCCATCTGCGGCGACACTTCGTACTGGTTCATCGTTGCCGACGACACCGGCATGCCGGCGAACGGAACCCCGTCGTTATAGGTGATCGTCCCGTCGGTCGTGATGTGCGTGGTGACGATGACGTCTCCGGGCAAGTGGTCGCCCTTCGCCTTCATGCTCGCGAGCTTGAGCGCGGTGGCCAGCGCGCCGATCGGTCCATCGGCGTCCGAGACCATGCCGGTTCTCACGGGCCGGCCGCCGATCGCGCCGTTGCGGCCGATCACGCCGAGCGTGCGCGCCTGGCCGCCGCTCGTCTTGCCGTTCGTGCCCGGAATCAGGATCGAGACGAAATCGGAGGTCTTCGCGGGGTCGTCGGGCGGCTCGTGATTGAGTGTCGTGACCGTGACCGTCACGCCGAGGCCGGCATACAGCGCGAGCATCTCGACGATCGTTTGTCCATTGACGGTTGCGCTGTCCAACGCCTCATAGGTTTCCAGGGTGCACTTCAATGACATGATGAACTTCCTTTACTTGCAAATCGCGCCGGCGCGCGGTGCGCCGGCGATGTTCAGAGGGGGCGGGGTCTGCCTCGCGAGCCGCGGGCTTCAGAACAGGTGGCGCAGACCGACCAGCGCGGACACCTGTTCGTTGCGGCCATTGAGGCTCTGCCCGCTGCTGGCCGCGCCGTTTGTCGTCGTGTTGCCGAACAGCCCCGACCAGCCGCCCGTCACGCGTTCGAAGGCGGCCGCCACGTAGACGTCCGTGCGCTTGCTCAGGTTGTAGTCGGCCACGCCATAGAGCGTTTCGCGCGACCCGTTGAAGTCTTGCGCGTGGGTGCGGTCGTACATGCCGGCCACGGTGAAGAGCCATGTCGGCGTGGCGCGGTAGTTCGCTCCAACCGTGAAGAAGTTGTCGCTGCGATGGCTGCTGAACACCGAGTTGATCGCCACGGTCGCCGCGGGCGAGCCTGAGGCCATGCTCGTGATCGAGGCGGTGTCGGTGCCGCCGTTCGATGAGTCGAAGCCCGCTTCGCGATCGCTGTGAATGTAGTTGGCAAACAGATTCGCACTCCCAATTTTTGAGGCCACGCCAAGAAGATAGATGCGCGCGCGGCGGCTTTGCGTATCTTTCGTCTGCTGCGCGTCGCCCACCGCGGTCACGGGGCCCTGCGCGTACTTGATGCCCAGCGACATCGACGAGCGCGCCTGGCTGTCGCCCGCGATGCCGCCGGCCGCATATTGGGCGAGCAACTGGAAGGGGCCGTACGAGCCCGTGTAGGTGATGGCGTTGTCGTAGCGCTGACCGGTCATGTACACCTGCCACGAGTTGGTGGGCGCGGCGCCCACGCCCAGCGGGTCGACGTAGTACAGCATCGTGTTGGCCGTGGTGTACTGTCTGCCGAGCGCGAGGTCGCCATAGCGCGCATTGCCGAGCGTGACGAACGCCTGGCGGCCGAACAGCTGTCCCTGCTGGTCGAGCTTGCCGCTGTTGGCGAGAAAGCCGTTCTCGAGCGTAAAGCCCGCGCGCCAGCCGTTGCCGAGGTCTTCGTTGCCCTTGAGGCCGAAGCGGCTGCCCGACAGGAAGCCCTCGTTACCCTGCTGGAGCGCCCAGGTCGAATCGCCGGCCGGATTGGTATGCGTCTGGAAGCTGATCGCCTCGTCGACGATGCCGTAAAGCGTGACGCTCGATTGGGCGTGAGCGTGGAGGGTGGTGCCCAGCAGGGCGAGCGCCATGCATTGCTTTTTCATCTGTGTCTGCCCGTGTATGTCGTCGTGTCGAGTGGCGTGCAATGCTTAGTGGGAGAAGTTCGGCCAGCTTGGGAATCCCGTAGGGCCGACGACATCCTTGAGATCGAACGAGGCGCCCTCGGCCAGTGTGGCCGCGTTTTTGGCGTCGGTGAAATGCAGCGCGCCGCGTTCGCCGAGCACGGTGCCCGTGCTGCCGTTCGAGAGCAGCGCGGAGCCTTCGGGCAGCGCGAACACCTGCTCGGGTGCGTTGATGGTCATGAATTCGGCGAGGCGTTCCTCGCGGCTTTCGCCGTTGTGCCCGGCCGGCTTGCCGCTGATGAAGTGCGGATTGATCTGGAACGGCACCAGACCGAGCGCGCGCAGCGTCGGCGGCTGCACGATCGGCATGTCGTTAGTCGTACGAATGGTTGGGCAGGCGACGTTGCTGCCGGCGCTCCAGCCGATGTACGGCGTGCCGGCGCGCACTTTTTCGCGGATCGCCTCCACGATATCGGCTTCGTACATGCGCGAAAGCAACGCGAAGGTGTTGCCGCCGCCCACGGCGATGGCGTCCGCGCGCTCGATGGTCTCGCGCAGGTTCGCGCTGCGGTGAATGCTGGTGAGCCCGTAGCCGAGCTGCTCGAAAACGGGGCGGGCGAGGCCCTCGTAGGTGTCGAAGTCGAAGGTGACCGCGGCGAACGGCACGAACGCGACATGCTGCTTCTCGTGCTTGAGCACCGCGTGGATCTGCGCGCCGGCGTGCTCGAGATAGCCGAGGTTGTCCTTGCGCGAACTGCTCATGAGGAGGATGCGTTGGTTCATGGTGCGAGACTCCAGGGAATGGTGAACGGGTTAGACCGCTTCGAGTGCGCCGATCAGCGCGACCAGACGATCGACTTCTTCGTGTGTGTTGAAATAGTGCAGCGAGGCGCGGGCCATCGTCGACACGCCGTAGCGGGCAAGAATGGCATCGGCCATGAAATTGCCCGATTCGATGATGCAATGCTGCTGTTCGAGCGCCGCCACGATGCGGGCCGGATCGACGCCTTGCAGATTGAACGGCACGATGCCGATGCGCTGGTCCGCGCGCGTAGGGCCGTAAAGCTGGAAGCCCGGCAGCGTGGCAAGCCGCTCGACCGCGTAGGCCGTCAACTCGCGCACGCGCGATTCGATGGCGGCAATGCCGATCGACTGTGCATAGGCAATGGCCTCGCCCAGCCCGAGAATGGCGGGGACGATCGGGCATCCGGCTTCGAGGCGGCGCGCGCCCGGAACGAAGCCGAGCGCGCCGGTCGTGCGATCGTAGGTGCCGTTCCACCAGCCGGTGAGGGCGGGCTCGAGCTCCGCGTGCCGCGCCCGGCGCACGAACAGAAAGCCGCTGCCCTCGGTGGCACGCAGCGCCTTGCGGCCGCAGCCCGCGAGGAAGTCGCAGCCGAGCGCCTCGACGTCGGTATGCACCATGCCGACGCTTTGCGAGGCATTCACCATCGACATGATGCCGTGCCGGCGCGCGACGGCGCACAGCGCCAGCGCGTCCTGCAGCGCGCCGGTCGAATTGGGCACGTGCGAGAACGTCAGCAGGCGGGTGCGTGGCGTGATCGCGCGCTCGAACGCTTCGGCGTCGAGCAAGCCTTCGGCATTCGCGGCGACCATCTTCACCGTGACGCCCCGCGTGGATTCGAGACGCTTCCAGGGCAGCAGATTGCTGAGCATCTCGGTGTCGGCCACGAGAATCTCGTCGCCCGGCTGCCAGTCGATGCCCTGGGCGACCAGCGAAATCGCTTCGCTCGCGTTTTTCGTGAAGGCGATTTCGTCGGCGCCGGCGTTCAGCAATGCCGCGAGCTGGGCGCGAACGGCCTCGACGCGTGCATAGGTTTCGCGGCGAAACGAGGGCAGGTAGATGCCCTTGTGACCGGTGTCGAGCAGATACTCGCTCACGGCGTTCAGCACGGGATCGGGGGGCAGTGACGCAGCCGCCGTATCCATGTAAATAGTGCTACTAAGCAGTGGCGTGTCGTGACGCAGACTTTCGATATTCATGATGCTTCTCGTTCGAACGGGGTTACTTCATCTTGATCATGGAGCGGCCGAAGCTGAACAGCGCATCGCCGGCGATCACGCCGCCCGCGAAGGCGCTCATCTCGGCCAGATCGCGGTTGCCGCGCGTGCGCAGCAACGCGACGCGAATCGCGAGGCCAGCCAGCACCGCGAAGCCCGCGAGCGGAGAGGTCAGCAACAGGCCGGTCGACAGCAGCACGCCGAGCTGTCTTTTGGCGCCGCCGATCCATTGCAGGATCGCACCGGGAATCGCCCAGATGGCGAGTTCGCGGGTAATGTCCCACGACGAGCCGGCCTTGATCGACGCCGCATAGACGCGGTCCACGGGCGGCAGTTGATCGTGCAGGAAGTAGCCCTCGTGAAAGAGCACGACCACGATGCCCGCGACCACGAACCCGCCCATGGCCGCGAAGAACTGCTGGCGGCGGCCGGCCAGTTCGAGCGCTGGGTCGGCGCCTTCGCCACGGATCAGGTAGCCGGTTTTCAGGTCGTAGCCCATGTCGGCGAAGGCGGGGCCCGTCGACGCGGAGAAACCGGCCAGCACGGCGAGCGCGCCGGGCGGAAAGCCGAGCAGGACGCCGACGGTCAAGGTGATCAGCGCGACGGCAAACGCGGGAAACCAGCCCGAATGCATCGCCGCGATGCCGACGATCAACTCATGCACATAGGCCGCGAGGGCCGCATAGAGCACGAAGGCGACCAGCATGCCCGGCGACATGGATGCAACGTGACCCGCCGCGAGCGCGATGACGGCCGCGATCAAGGCATAGACGAGATAGCCGCCGCCAAGAATGCGTCCGGTCCAGGTGGCCGGCATGGTGGACAGGCCGGCGTCGTTGACGGGTGCGCTGCGCGAGCGGCGGATTTCCGCGCCGACCTGGAACATCGCCACCGTGCCGGCGCCGATCATGAGACCGTGCGGTATATAGAGCTTCGCGATGTCGATGCCTGCGAGCGCGACCGAATAGCCACGCACCAGCAGGCCGATGCCGAACATCGCGAGGGCGGCCACGTTGCCGAGGAAGGCCGCACCGAACGCAGACATCGGGACACCTAAACAAGCGCCAACGACACCGGTGAGCACGCCGAGACCGAGGAAAGCGGCCTTGCGCCCGCCGCGGTCGCCCGCCCAGATGGCCTCAGCGGTGGCGACGCCCGAGGGCCAGCTTCCCGTCGCGGGAAATACGCGGCTGCCGAACAGAAAATAGAGCATCGCGCCGTCGACGAACATCGCGGCCAGCGCGCCGATCATCATCGGCATCGCCAGTTCGGGCATGCCCATGGCGTAGGGGACGCCAATGGGAATCATCAGCGAGTTCGCTGCACCGAAAGTCGCGGACGAAATGGCGGTCTGCACGAGGTTCTGGCGTTCGAGCACGCGAAACCGCCGCGCGACTTCGAGCGGAATACGCGAAAACACGATGGCGATCAGCGCGCCGATAATCGAGGTGTTTGCCGAGATGCCCAGCGTCACGATCAACTGCATGCCGATGATCGCGCCGAGCACCGAGAGGACGAGCGACACGAGCAGGAGAACCGGCTCCGCGAAGCGTGGGAAGCGGGTCGCCGTAACAGGCGATCCCTCCCTGTTAGTAGTGCTACCTGTTAAGGACATGAAAGCGGTCTCCGTTGTAATGAGTGACGGCGCGCTCGTGAGGTGCGCCGGCTAGCCTAGCGAAGCAGTCCTACGACCCCTTCGATTTTCGGCTGCGCCAGTTGCAGGGGCGCGAGCAGGCGAGGGATCGCGGCTTCGTCGAGTCGCTGGACGGGGCCCGAGATGGCAATCGATCCCACCACCTGGCGGGTCCGGCTCCACACGGGCACCGCGAGGCCGGCTACGCCCGCCGCCGACTCTTCGCGCGTATAGGCCCAGCCTTGATTGCGAATCTGCGCAAGCTGACCGTCAAGCACCGCGAGATCGACACGCGCATCGGTGCGAGCCGCATTCGCGCAGATGCCTTCGCGCTGTTCGGGCGGCAAGAAGGCGAGAATGGCCTTGCCGTGCGAACCGGCGTGCAGCGCAAACCGCTGGCCTTCCTCGATCGAGAAGCGAAGCTGCTGGTCGCTGTGGACGATGTCGAGGCACAAACCCTCGTTGCCGTCGATGAGGGTGAGAAAGACGGTCTCGCCGCTTTCACGCGCGAGGTGCTGAAGAATGGGCTCGACGGCCTGCGTCGGCGAGACGACGTGGCGGACGATCTCGCCCATCTCGAACCAGCGCAGCCCCAGCGTATAGCGGCCCGCCGCGTCCTGGACGAGATAGCCCTCCGCGGCGAAGGTGGCGAGGACCCGCTGGACGACCGCATGATGGGTGCCGCTTTCGCGCGCGAGCTCGCGTACGCCCCAGGCGGGTTGCGTGGAGGTGAAGTACCGCATCAACTGTAGTGCGCTGCTTAGGCTCTGTAGCATGCTTGTTTGTCTCCGTATGAGAGACAGTGTCTCTGTGTGGATGTAGTATCGCAAGTAAGCTGGGTTGCGATCTATCAGGGTTAACTCGTGCGGGGGTTGCACCTGGGGTGGTTGGTTGGGGTGGAGATTGGGGATGGTGGGCGGCTGGGGGATTCGCGATGCGAAGCGGTTAGCCGGTAGGCGTTTGGAAGCCGAGAAAGTCCGGTAGTGGGCGCCGAGTCAATGGCGTGGAAGAGGTCACTGGCGGCTTGGGAAAGGCAGATGGAAGGACACGCGACGATGCCAGGCGTCTGAGCACGTCGGATTTTGATGATGTAGCAACGGACGACCACGCAAGCGTGATCGTCCGTTGCCTGTCGCTAGAACTGGATCAAATTATATTATTTAACATAATATAATTTATCAACTTTTTTCACTTCATTAGGGTCGGATAATTTCATATCCAGCCCAACACTCCAGCGAACCACTATCCGCCATAGATCCTCGCAAGCGCGGCCGCTTCCTCAGCAAGCTCGGCGCGCAGGCTCGCGGGCCCCAGCACCTCGACGTTCGGCCCAAACGAGCGCAGCCACCAGCGCAACCGCTGGCTCAGCATCACGGTGCCTTGCACGAATAGCTCGTCGCCGTTTCGCGTGCATTTCTGATCCCTGGACATCGGCGTTTCAAGCAGATGGTCGCCCGCACTGTCGACAAATCTCAACTCGAGCAAGACCTCGTTCTCGACCATGAAGTCGAAGTTGCGCTGCTGACGAACGTAAGCATCGAGCGAAAACAACGCGGGATACGTGAACGATTCGAGCAAAGCCCTGGCACGACTGAGGCGATCGAGGCGATACATCGTGGGATTGGCTTTGCCTTGCGTGCCCGCCACCAGATACACGAGGCCGCCCACTTCCACGAGACCGAACGGCAGCACGACCTTGGCGCGGTCATTGTCCGTATCGTGGCGCGGTCGATAGACGATCTCCAGTTGACGCTCTTCGAAAAGCGCTCGGGACACTTCTCCGAATTGCTCCCGATCGATCGTCGGATAATGCAGGGCAAAGCCGCCGCTCTCGACGGCGACCTTGCTCGCCCAGCGCGAATACTTGCGCTCCCATTCGTTGTGGGTTTTGCGTAGTCTCGTCTCCGCGATCTCGAACAGCGGAGAAAGCGACTCGGCCACCAGTTCCGGTATCTGCCGCGAAGAGAACCGTTTTAGCGTTTGCAGCGCGAGCGCTTCGTCGAAATTCATCATCGCGCCCGCCTTGGCCGCCATGCCGTTCGCGCCGGCTTTCTTGCGCCACAACCAGGCCACGCCCTGCTGCGCCATCTCGACCAGACCGTCTTTCTCGAGCCTCGCAAGATGCCGATGAATCGTCTTCAACGAGGGCATGTCCTGCACCGCAGTCATTAATCTGCGGTAAAGGTCCGGTGTGCTGAGCCAGGTGTTTTGCGTGGCCGCGTCGGGAAGGACGCGCAGGATTTCTCGATCGATGTCGGACATTAAGCGATGGAATCGTCTGAGTGGTGGATCCTGGGTTTAACGGCACCCATGGGACTTCCATAACGTTGTGTACACAACCAGTTTGACGCGTTCGTCGGAAACGGGACGCCCTGCTACATCGGCCCTTGTCCGACGACTGGCCACGGTTCGCTTGACGTGTTTCAAGCCGGCGTGTTGAAATCGAAAAAGCATTTCGAATTGGGCCGATGCCTCCTTAAAGCGGAGGGTTCTTTGCTTTCAGACTCGAACATTCCACGCAACACGATTCAGGCGTACCTTGAGACGCATTATCAGGTATTCGCCGAGACGCCGATCACGCTGCGCATCGGTCAGTTCAATCCGGCACTCGCCGCGCTGCATGACGCCAGCCACGTTGTCTGTAGCGCATTCATCACCGCCTGCAATCCATTGAGCCGGAGCCTCGATCCTCAAGCCAATGCCGCCCGGCAGGAGACGCTCGCGCGCGAGTTCGAAGCGCTCGGCCTCGCATACGTCGAGGGCATCGGAAAACATCCGTCGAATCACTGGCCCGGCGAAGCCAGCTTCCTCGTGCTGGGCGTGACGCTCGACGCGGCAAAGGCGTTAGGCAACAAGCACGATCAAAACGCGATCGTCTGGTGCGGCGCCGATGCCGTGCCCCAACTGATTCTCTTGCGTTAATTCGCCCGTTAAAGTGGTTCCGGCGCCTGAAGATACGGACGCAGCCACCCTAACCCCTCGGACGTGGCCGCCTTCGGCCGGTATTCGCAGCCAATCCAGCCGTCGTAGCCGAACGAATCGATCAGCGCGAACAGGTACGGATAATTGAGCTCGCCGAGGTCCGGCTCGTGCCGCTCCGGCACGCCCGCAATCTGGATGTGGCCGATGCCGGCGATGTCGCGCTTGAGCTTCATCGCGAGATCGCCTTCGACGATCTGGCAGTGGTAGCAGTCGAACTGCACGCGCAGGTTCGGCGCGCCCAACTCGCGGCAGATCGCCTGCCCGTCGTCCTGGCGGCTCAGGAAGTAGCCAGGCATGTCACGCTGGTTGATCGGCTCGATCAGGATCTGGACGCCCTCGCCGCGCGTGGCCTCGGCGGCCCAGGCGAGATTGCGCAGATAAGTTTCGCGGTGCCGTGCGCGATCGCCGTCGGCGCCGATCAGCCCCGCCATGACGTGCAGCTTGTCGTTGCCGATCGTGCGCGCGTAGTCGAGCGCGGTTTCGATCGAGCGGCGGAACTCGTCCTCGCGGCCGGGCAGCGAGGCCATGCCGCGTTCGCCCGCGGCCCAGTCGCCAGGCGGCGCGTTGAAGAGCGCCTGCACGAGGCCGTTGCCGTCGAGGCGCGAGCGGATTTCGGCGGCCGGGTGCTCGTAGGGAAAGAGATACTCGACCGCGCGAAAGCCGTCGCGCGCGGCGGCGGCGAAGCGGTCGAGGAACGCGTGCTCGTTGTACATCATGCTGAGATTCGCAGCGAAGCGCGGCATGGCATCAGATCCAGTTAGATAACAAAAAAACGGCATAAAGGCGCGCCGCGCTTTACCAGCGCGCGCCGAAACTTTGGCGCAAATCGTCCAGCGCGCGCTCGTCGAGCGGCGCGGGCTTCGGGTTCGTCATGAGCCAGAGGCGCGCCGTTTCTTCGAGCTCTTCGAGCACCGCCGACGCCTGTTCGACATCCGGCGCCCACACCACCGGACCCAGCCGATCGAGCAGCACGCCGCGCACGCGGTCTGCCAGCGCGGCCACTTCTGCGGCCACGGCCGGGTCGCCGGGGCGACGATAGCGGATCAGCGGAATGTGGCCCACCTTCATCACGTAGTACGGCGTAATCGGTGGCAGCACGTCGGTGTCGCGCCAGACGCCCGCGAGCGTCAGCGCCACGAGATGCGTCGAATGCGTGTGGACGATGCCGCGCGCTTGGGCGTTGCGCGCATAGATGCCGCGATGCAGCGCGAGCGTCTTCGAGGGTTTATCGCCCGATACGGCTTGCCCGGACAGATCGACCTTCACGATCCGCGCAGGATCGAGCCGGCCCAGGCATGCATCGGTTGGCGTGATGAGCCAGCCGTCGTCGAGCTTCGCGCTGATGTTGCCCGCGGTGCCCACCGCGTGGCCGCGCGCAAAGAGGCTCGCGCCAACGCTGCAGATCGTTTCGCGCAGCCTGGCTTCGGCGTTCATGCCGGGGCCTCCAGCCGTTGCAATGCCTTCTCGAAGAAGTCGGTCGCGCCGAAGTTGCCCGACTTGAGGGCGAGGCCGATTGCGCCGTCGAGCGCCGCGGTTGCCGGCACGCCCGGATCGATCTGCGCGCCGATCTGCAGGGCTTTCACGTCGAGCGCCTGGACCACCGCGCCCGAGGTCTCGCCGCCCGCGACCACGAACTTGCGCACGCCGAGTGCGAACAGGCCGCGCGCGATCTGCGCGAGCGTGCGCTCGACGAGCGCCCCCGCCGCTTCCACGCCGAGCTGTTGCTGAACCGCCTTGACCTCTTCGGGCGAGGCGGTCGCGTAGATCAGCACCGGCTCGGGCAAGTGCTCGCGCGCAAATGCGAGCGCCGTTTCGACGATGGGCTCGCCGCGCGCGGCGGCCAGCGGATCGAGGCGCAGCGCGGGGCGCGATGCGCGCCACGCGGCCACCTGGGCACGCGTCGCTTTCGAGGCGCTGCCGGCCAGCACCGTGGCGTGGCCCGCAACCCCGCTGAGCTTCGCGGCGTCGCTGCGTTCGGGCAGCAGTCCGGCCCGGCGGAAGTTCGCGGGCAGGCCGAGCGCAATGCCGGAGCCGCCCGTAATCAGCGCGTGGTCCGCGCAGGCTTCGCCGAGTACGTGCAAATCGGCGTCGGCCAGCGCGTCAGCGATGGCGAAGCGCACGCCTTCAGCACGTAGTTGTGCGAAGCATTCGCGTACCGCCGCCGCTCCACGCGCGATCGTGTCGTAGCGAACGAGGCCGACCTGCGAAGCCGTTTGACGCTGCAAGACGCGCATGAGGTTGGCGTCTCTCATCGGCGTCAGTGGATGATGCTCCATGCCCGATTCGCTGAGCAACGCGTCGCCGACGAACAGATGGCCGCGATAGACAGTGCGCCCGTTCTCGGGAAACGCGGGACAGGCGATCGACAATGTCGCCGCTTCGCCCAACGCGTTGCCGAGTTCGTCGGCCAGCGCATCGGCAACAGGACCGATGTTGCCCGCGTCGGTCGAATCGAATGTTGAGCAGTACTTGAAGAAAAACTGGTGGCAGCCCTGCTCGCGCAGCCAGGCGAGCGCGGCGAGCGATTGCGCGACCGCATCGGCGGCGGGAATCGTGCGCGACTTCAGCGCGATGACGATCGCGTCGGCGTCGATCCGCGCGCCCGCCTCAGGCACGCCGATGGTCTGCACGGTGCGCATGCCGCTCTTCACGAGCATATTGGCGAGATCGGTCGCACCGGTGAAATCGTCGGCGATGCAGCCGAGCAACGGCTGGGCGGCGGCACTGCGGTTCACGGTAGGGGCGGTCATGGTCGGGTGATCCGGTCATCATACGAATTACGCGGACGGTCGATCCCCAGGGATAACCCCGGTGGCACGCACGGTTACGCTGTCCAGTGCGCTTTCAGCGCCGCGGCTTGCCGATCATCCGTGACATCGCCCGCGCGAGTTCCTGCACGACGGTGTCGGCGGTCGGCCGGTGCAGCAACGCGATATCCATGGTCTCGACCAAGGGCAGCCCGCTCTTTTGCGTGAGCACGACGTGGTCGGCCGTGACCGAGCGCAGCGGCAGCAGACTGATGCCGAGCCCGTCGGCCACGGCCGCCTGGATGCCGCTCAGGCTCGAGCTGATGAAGCTCATGCGCCAGCGGCGCCCGAGCCCTTCGATCGCGTTCGTCATGTCGTCGCGATAGAGGCCGCGCGGCGGGAACGCGACCAGCGGTATCGGGTCGAGCTGAAACGACGGATTCTTCGCGCTGTCGATCCAGCGCAATTGCTCCGGCCAGCTGGCCACCGCCTCGCGGCTGTTGCGCCGGTGCTTCACGAGCGCGAGGTCGAGGTCGCCGCGGTCGTAGCTGCTGGCGATGTCGCGGCTCAGGCCGCTCGTGACTTCGAGCTTCACCTGCGGATGCTTGCGATTGAACGCCGCGAGCATATGCGTCGTCGGTCCGCCGACGAAATCCTCGGGTACGCCGAGGCGTACCGTCAAACCCACCGTCGCGCCCGCCAACGATTCGATCATCTCGTCGTTGAGCGCGAGCATGCGCCGCGCGTAAGCCAGCAGCGTCTCGCCCGCATCGGTCGGGCTCACGTCGCGCGCGCCGCGCTCGAGCAGCTTGTGCCCCGCCATGTCTTCCAGACGCTTCACTTTCTGGCTCACGGTCGACTGCGTCGAATGCAGCCGCGCCGATGCCGCCGTGAACGTGCCGCAATCCGCCACCATGACGATCGCCTTGAGCAGGTCCAGATCGAACAGCGGCCGATGCCCTCTTGCGTTGCTTTTCATCGGACTATTTGATTTTCGAATGAGATACCGCGTTCTATCACGCGATATCGGGGCTGACAATTGCACGATCATATTTGATTTTCCACTGATTTGCATTCGAACATTTAATTTTCGAATAACAGACGCAGTCGCTAACATTTGAACGTTTCGGCCCGGCTGAATGTCGGGATCAGCAAAAACATATAGAAGTCTGGAGACAGGAATGGCGCAAACGCAGTTGAGCAGGCCAGCGCGCACGAAACCGGCGGTGAACCTTCGCGTTCTGCTGGCAGCGCTGCCGTTCGTGGGCATTTATTCGGGCGGCTCGCTCGCCACCCATGTGCCGATGCTGTTCGGCGTTCCCTTCCTGCTGGTCTGGAATCTGATCTGGATGGCGGGCACGGCCGCCATTCTCGCCGTCATCTACATCCTCGACAGCCGCGATGAAGCCGCGCGCGCAGGCGAGAAGACGGAGGGCCAACCATGAATCCGGCCCTCATCATCATCGTCCTGTTCGCGCTGTTTTCGCTTTTCATCGGCCTGCGCGCGCGTCGCGGCAAAAAGCTGAGCCTCGAGCAGTGGGCCGTCGGCGGCCGCGGCTTTGGCTCACTGCTCACGTTCCTGCTGATGGCCGGCGAGGCGTTCTCGACGTTCACGTTTCTCGGCGCGAGCGGCTGGACCTATAGCAAGGGCGTGCCCGCGTTCTACATCCTTTCATATGGCTGTCTAGCCTATCTATTCGGCTACTGGATGCTGCCCGCCATCTGGCGCTTTGCGAAGGAGCGCGGCCTCGTCTCGTTCGCCGACTATTTCGCGGCCAAGTACGAAAGCCGCGCGGTCGGGGTGCTCGTCTCGGTCGTGGCCGTCTTTGCGATGGTCTCGCTGCTCATCATCCAGTTGCGCGGACTCGGCATCATCGTCTCCGAGATGTCGTACGGCTTGATCGCGGAAAACACCGCGATCTGGATCAGCGCGACGCTGATGGTGCTCTATATGAGCGTCTCCGGCATTCACGGCTCGGCGAGCATCGCGATCTTCAAGGACGTGCTGATTCTCGCCCTCGCGATTTTTCTCGGCACCTATTTGCCGATCCACTATTTCGGCGGCTACGGCGAGATGTTCGCGCGCATCAACGCCGTGCATCCCGAGCTGCTGCGCATGCCCGAGCATGGCTACAATCTGAGCTGGTACAACTCGACGCTGCTGCTCACCTCGCTCGGCTACTACCTCTATCCGCACGGCTTCACCGCGACCTACGTGGCGCGCGATGCCGCGGCGCTGCGCAAGAATACCGTGCTCATGCCTATCTATCAGGTGCTGATCGCCTTCCTGTTCATGGTCGGATTTGCAGCAGTCCTGACCGTTCATGGGCTCGAAGGCGCGCAGACCGATCTCGCGTTGCTGCGGCTCGTCAAGCAGACCTTCCCGTCGTGGTTCGTCGGCATCGTCGGCGGCGCGGGCCTGCTCACCGCGCTCGTGCCCGGCTCGCTCATCATGCTCAATGCGTCGACGACGATCGCCCGCAACATCTATCGCGAAGGCTTCGCGCCGCAGGCGAGCGACCGCGACGTCGCCCGCGTCGCGCGCATCGCGCTGCCGCTGTTCACGCTCGTGGTCGTGTACTTCGTGCTGCGCGGCGGCGCCACCTTCGTCTCGCTCGCGATCTTCTCGTCGAGCCTGCTCACGCAGCTCGTGCCGATGCTCGCCTCGAGTTTCCTCAAGCGCCCGTTCGGCACGCGCGAAGCCGCGTTCGGCGGCATCTTCGCGGGCGCGATCGTGCTCGCGCTGGCAAACTGGCGAGGCATGACGCTCGCCTCGGTTTTCCCGAGCGCGCCGCTCGCTTTCACTTCCATTAACACGGGCCTCGTCGCGCTGTTCGCCAATGCGCTGGTGTTCGTCCTCATCAGCGCCGCGCAACGCGCACTGCGAGGCCCCATGGCCACTACGGTGGAATCGGCATGACCTCAGCTACCCGCCCTCTCCTGCTTTCCAACGTTCGCCTGCCCGATGATCCGCATGGCAAGGCGGTCTCCGTCCCGGTCGTCGGCGGACGCATCGAAGCGATCGGTCCCAACGTGGCGACGCCGCCCGATGCCATCGTCGAAGACGGCGGCGGTGCGCTGCTGCTGCCCGGCTTTATCGAGGGGCACACGCACCTCGATAAAACCCTCTGGGGCCGCGAGTGGTATTGCAACGAAGTCGGCCCGAATCTCACCGACCGCATCGCCAACGAACGCGCTTTTCGCAAGACTTCGGGCCACGATGCCGGCGAGCAATCGCTCGCGCTGTCGCACGCGTTTCTCGCTGCGGGCACGACGCGCTTGCGCACTCATGTCGACGTCGACACCGATGCGGGCCTGCGCTACCTCGAAGGCGTGCTCGACACGCGCGACACGCTGGCCGACGTGCTCGACATGCAGATCGTCGCGTTTCCACAATCGGGCCTGCTGATCCGCCCCGGTACGGAAGAACTGCTGGGCAATGCGCTCGCCGCCGGTGCCGACGTGCTTGGCGCACTCGATCCCGCGTTGATCGACGGCGATCCGGTGCGCTCGCTCGACGCCACCTTCGCGCTGGCCGAGCGTTACGGCAAGCCCATCGACATCCATCTGCACGAGCAGGGCGAGATTGGCGCGTTCACGCTGAAGCTGCTGCTCGATCGCGTCGAGGCCATGGGGATGCAGGGACGCGTCGTGGTGAGCCACGCATTCTGCCTGGGCGCGTTGCCCGAACCCACGGCGCTGCTCGAACGCGTTGCGCGCTTGCGCGTGGCGCTGCTGACGAGCGCACCGCCGTCGCGCACCGTGCCGCCGCTCAAGCGCTGCCGCGAGCTGGGCATCACGATCTTCGGCGGCAATGACGGCATACGCGATACGTGGTCGCCGTACGGCGAGCCGGACATGCTCGAACGCGCGATGCTGATCGGCATGCGCTATGACCTGCGGCGCGACGACGATCTCGCGGTCGCGTTCGATTGCGTGAGCGCAGCGGCCGCGCGCGGCTGCGATTTTGCCGATTACGGCCTGCACGCGGGCGCGCGCGCCGATCTCGTGCTGGTGGACGCCCAGACGCTCGCCCATGCCGTGGTCGGGCGGCCGGTGCGCAAGCTGGTGATGGCCAACGGGCGCATCGTCGCGCGCGACGGCGTATTTACCGGTGCCGCGTAACTTGCCATATAAAAAAGACCACGAAAGAGGATGGATATGGACAATCGGGAACACGTAGATGTGCTGATCGTGCATGGCTGCGTGATGACGCTCGACCCCGCGCGCCGCGTGATCGACGACGGCGCGGTGGCGGTCAAGGGCGATCGCATCGTCGCGGTCGGCAAGACCGCCGAACTTTGCGCGAAGTATTCAGCGGAACGAACCATCAACGCACGCCGCAAAGCCGTGCTGCCGGGCTTCATCGACGCTCACGCGCACGCGGGCCATGCGATGCTGCGCACCATCGGCGGCGCCGATGGCGATGCGTGGACTCGTGCCTGCGAGGTTATCTATACGCAGGCATCGGATGAAGAATTCTGGGAGATGGAGTCGCATCTCGCGGCGCTCGAACGCCTGAAGGCCGGCGTGACGACAGGCGTCTCGCTGCTCGGCGGCGGCGACTCGATCATGCGCGTGGACGACCCGGTCTACGCGCGGCGCCATTGCGACGCCGTGGTCAAGACGGGCACTCGTTCGATGGTCGCGGTCGGTCCTTCGCGGCCGCCCGCGCCACGCGCCTATACAAGCCACGGCGCAAACGGCAGCGTGACACGCGACGTCGATTTCGATCAGATGTACGAAGTATGTAAAGCGATCGTCGACGCCTGCCATGGAGACGCGAACGGCCGCATCCACATCGCGCTGACGCTGCCCGTCTACGCGCCGCAGCACTACCCGGAACAGGCGCAGTGGGAAGACGTGGCGCGCAACGAGGCGGCGCGCTACATGGCGCTGGCGCAGTCGCGCGGGCTCGCTTTCACGCAGGACGGTCATCGCGCCGGTACGCTGGAGTTCGCGCGCCGCGAGCTGGGACTGATGAATGCGAAGTCGTTCATGTCGCACGCCATCGACCTCACCGAAGCCGATATTGCCGCGTGCGTGGAATCGGGCGCGTCGATCGTGCACAACCCAAGCGCGATCATGTCGATTATCGGACGCTGCCCCGTGCCGGAGCTGATCGATGCGGGCGTCAACGTGGCGATTGGCTCGGACGCCGCCGCGCCCGACCGCGGCTACGACATGTTCCGCCATATGTGGCAGTGCATGCACTATCACCGTCGCCACTTCCGCGATCCGGACGTGCTGCCGCATGGCAAGGTGCTGGAGATGGTCACGATCGACGCCGCCAGGGCGTTGTCGCTCGACGCGGAAATCGGTTCGTTGGAGGTGGGCAAACTGGCCGACATCATCATGGTCGACCTGTTCAAGCCGCACCTGATGCCGATGAACATGCCCGTCTATCGCGTCACGTGCTTCGCGAATGCCGCGGACGTGTGCATGACGATGGTAGGCGGCCGGGTCCTGATGGAGGACTACCGCGTGCTATCGGTCGATGAAACGGAGATACTGGAAGGTGTTGAAGCCGCTGCGGAGCACATGCTCGAGCGCAGCGGCCTGCGTCACCTGCTGGAAATGCCGGCGACGCTGTGGCGGGCTAGCCACTACTAAGCCCGCCTTTAAGCTCGGCTATTAAGCCTTACGCACCGGCTGCTGGCCGAGCGTGAGCTTCACCGTGCGGTTCACATCCTTGTACAGCAGGTAACGGAAGCGCGACGGGCCGCCCGCATAGCAGGCCTGCGGGCAGAACGCGCGCAGCCACATGAAGTCGCCGGCTTCAACCTCCACCCAGTCCTGGTTCAGGCGATAGACTGCTTTGCCTTCGAGCACATAGAGGCCGTGCTCCATCACGTGCGTTTCGGCGAACGGAATCACGCCGCCCGGCTCGAACGTGACGATGTTCACGTGCATGTCGTGGCGCATGTCGCTCATGTCGACGAAGCGCGTCGTCACCCAGCGGCCTTCGGTGCCCGGCATCGGGATCGGCTCGATGTCGCGCTCGTTCGTCACGAAGGCTTCGGGCATCGGCACGCCATCGACGGCTTCATAGTGCTTGCGCAGCCAGTGGAAGCTTGCGAGGTTGCTGCTGCGGTTGTGCAGCGACCAGTTCGTGCCCGGCGGAATGAACGCGTAGCCGCCCGGCACGAGCTTGTGCTCGACGCCGTTGAGCTTGAGCTCGAGCTCGCCGTCGACCACGAAGATCACGCCTTCAGCGAGATCGTCGAGTTCGGGACGATCGCTGCCGCCGCCGGGGCCCACTTCCATGATGTACTGCGAAAACGTTTCGGCGAAGCCGGTCAGCGGACGCGCGAGGACCCACAGGCGGGTATTGTCCCAGAACGGCAGATAGCTCGTGACGATGTCGCGAATCACGCCTTTCGGAATGACCGCGTACGCTTCGGTGAACATGGCGCGATCGGTCAGCAATTCGGTTTGAGCCGGATGGCCGCCTTTCGGTGCGTAGTAAGAACTGGATGACATGCTCTATGCTCCGTGAGGATTTGATGTCACAACTTCAAAGACGAGGCCGCGCGCGGACCAACGCGCGCGAAAGCGCTCGGGATAATTAACCGTGCTAATCGCGTCGGCCGGGTTAAGCCCGCGTGGGTTCGAAGTGCATGCGGGCGGTTTCGCCCCAGAATTGCCCGCGTCGAACGATGACGCGTTCGGCGGGCGCAGCGGCAACGGCGGCGGCCGCATTCGGAGCCTTCAGGATAACGAACGATGCCTCGTTGCCCGGCTTCAGGCCGTAATCGTCCTTGCCGAGCACGGCCGCGCCAGCGTCAGTCGCCATTTCGAGCGCCACCCACAATTCTTCGTCGGTATAGAACCCGGAGCGGTAGCCGAGCAGCATGGCGCGCTGCAGCATGTCGCCGTTGCCGTACGGCCACCAGGCGTCCTGAATGTTGTCGTTGCCGCTGAACACGCGTACGCCGGCCGCGCGTAGCTGGAGAATCGGCGGGAAGGCGCGGTCGCCGGGGGCGTTCGTCATGATCGACACGCCCGCTGCGGCAAGCGCGTCGGCGATGCGCGCGACTTCGTCCGGCCCCACGTCGCCCAGCGCGTACGCATGACTCACCGCCACCCTGCCCTGCAGGCCGGCTGCGTGAGTGCGCGCCGCGATGCGGTGCAGTTGCTCGATGCCTTGCTCGCCGGGCTCGTGCAGATGAATGTCGATTTTCACGCCGCGCTTTTGCGCAATGCCGAAGACGATGTCGAGCTGGCCCTCGGCGTCGCCGTCTAGCGTGGTCGGGTCGATGCCGCCCACCACGTCGACGCCTTCGCGCGCGGCCGCGTCGAGCACCTCAGCGGTGCCGGGGCACGACACGACGCCGGCCTGCGGAAACGCGACGAGCTCGATGTCGACGATGCCACGCCATTTTTCGCGCGCTTCCATCACGGCGTGAAGATGGGTCAGGCCGGTCGTGGCGTCCACGTCCACGTGGCTTCGCATGGCCATGGTGCCGAACGATGCCGCCTGGCGGATCAGCGCGTCGGCGCGGGCGGCAATGGGCGCGGCGCTTGCCAGCGCCGCTTTTTCGTCGGCGAGGCGTTCGCGCAGCGTCGTCGCAACACGGTGCGGGCGCCAGCGGTCGCCGACGAAACTTTTGTCGAGGTGGATGTGGCCGTCGACGAAGCCCGGCAGCACGAGGTGCCCCTGGAGGTCGACGACTTCGGCGCCGCCGGCTTCGGGGCGCGCCGAGCCGAGGCTGACAAGGCGTCCGTCGCGTACGGTGAGATTCAGGGGTTTGCCGTCGGCGCCCACGGCGTTGACGAATACGCGATCGAACATGACTGTGCCTCGGCGAATCAGGAACCACTCAACGCGTCCCGATCTGCGTTGCGTTCGCCGCGCTGCGTGGCCCTATGGGGGGATAGATATCGACACCATATCGGACACGGTCGCTATCGACAAATTAAATATTGGAATGTTCATCATTTACTTTTCCGATAGCTCGCTAGAGTCCCAGCGCGCGCCCGTCGCTGCGCGGATCGTGAGCGCCCGTCATGTGCCCGTTCGCTTCGATGCGGATGGCCCCGGGGTGTCCGGCGAGCTGGCTTTGCGCGGGAATGGCGCTCATCTGATGGCCGCGCGACGTCAGCTCGCAGAACACGCGCGCGCCTGCGTCCTCTTCGAGCTTGAGGCTGTCGCGGCTGTCCGAGAAGGTCTTGCCGAGCAGAAAGCGCGGCCGGGCCAGCGCCGTGAGCGGATCCATGCCGTAATCGATCAGACGCGTGAGCACGGCCGCAAGCGTCTGCGGCTGCCCGTCGGCGCCCTGGGTGCCATACAGCAGATGGGGCCGCCCCGCCTTGAGATACATGCCCGGGTTGAGCGTATGGAATGGCCGCTTGCTGCCGCGCAGTACGTTGGGGCTCTTCGGATCGAGGCTGAACGAGGCGCCGCGGTTGTGCCATAGCACGCCCGTATCGCCCGCCACGACGCCGCTGCCCCAGTCGAAATACACGGTTTGCAGCATGCTGACACTGTTGCCTTGCGAATCGGCCGCGCCGATGTAGACCGTATCGCCCGTTTTGAAGCCATGCGGCCACGGCATTGCGCGATCCATCCGGATACGGCGTGCGTGGGCGTCGAGCGTCTGCGCCGACAACATCTGATCGACGGGCACGTCAACGAAATCCGGGTCCGCGACGTAACGGTCGCGGTCGAGAAACGCGAGCTTCACCGCCTCGACGAGCACATGATAGTAATCCGCACTATTCTCGGGAATGCCGGCGAGATCGAAGCGCTCGAGAATGCCCATGATTTCGAGCGTGGTCACGCCCTGCGTCGGTGGCCGCAAGCCCAGCAGCTCGCCGCCGCGATACGCCACGCGCAGCGGCACCTCCTCGCGGGCCTGCGTGCGGGCCAGATCGGCCAGCGTGAGCGGCGAGCCTGCCTGCTTGAGGCCGGCGGCAACGCGGGCCGCCAGATCGCCCTCGTAGAACTCGCGGCCGCCGTGCGTGGCGATACGCTCGAGGCTGCGCGCCAGTTCGGGCTGGACGAATGGCTCGCCGGCCTGCGGGATGCGTCCGCGCGGCATGAAGACTCGCGCGAAGCCCGCCCAGCCGGCCAGTTCGCTCGCGCGCAGCGTTTGCCAGAACTGCTGTGACGGTGTGACCGGGAAGCCGTTGACCGCGTATTCGATGGCGCGCGAAAACAGCGACGACCAGCCCTGCCTGCCGCCCCACGCGCCGCGGCTCAGCGAATAAGCCTTGTCCCAGACGGCGAGCGACGCTGCCGTCGTCAGCGCCGCGCCGGGCCCGCGCACCGGAATGGCGCCCGCGTAGTCCGGCAACCGTGCGGCGGCCTGGCCGATGCCCGAGAGCGTACGAACGTTGCCGGCACGATCGCTGATCACCATGAAGGCGTCGCCGCCCAGCCCGGTGAAGTGCGGATACGTCACGCTCAACACTGCGCCGATCGCGATGGCGGCCTCGATCGCGTTGCCGCCTGCGTGCAGCACCTCGCGTCCGGCCTCGCTCGCCAGCTCGTGCGGACTGGTCACCATGCCGCGCGTCGAGCGCGCGAGACACGGCGTTTCGCCGATCGTGCCGGGAGCGAATGCGACGCCGGTCTCACGTGCCGCCAGTGTCGCAATTTCTTCGGTATCCGAATCAATATCCATATCGATACCTGTTGGTTCCTGTGCTACGAACGTCATGCTGCCTCCCCTATGCATTGATCGCTTGTGCCGCGGTCATTCCCTCCGCGCGCTATCGGACTTCCGGCTTCCAGCCCTTCCACCAGCGATGCGTGGCCACTTCGGGCGCGGAATAGCGCTCCTTCACCCAGGCATACGCCGGTCCGAGCGCGTTCATTGCGATGGCCGCAATCAAGGCCGTCACGGGATCGTGCGCAATGGGACCGAAGCCGCCGAAGAGTGTGCCGAAATACGTCGCGAACCCGAAGAACATGCCCGGGATGAAATTGAACATGACGAACAGGCGAGCCAGCGCCATCATCGTGCCGTTCAGCGTGAAGAGAATCGCCATTTGCGCGAGAACCAGCGAGCTGCCGCTGAACTGCCGCGATGCCTGATCGAAGCCGAGCACGATCAGGAATGCGAAGCATGATCCAACCGGCAAGGTGGGCCAGATCCGCTTGAGATTTTTCGCAGTCGGGCCGCCCATTGCGAAGGTGGCGGCCCAACTGATGAAGATGGCCCACGGCGGCAAATGCAACGGCAACATGCTGATCGGTATGGTCGTGACGGCAAGGGCTGATGCAACGACTTCCGCGGGCAGCTTCTTCATGATCGTCTCCTTGAGTTTTGATCGAACTTCACTGGGCGCAACAACACGCGTGCCGATGGATTTCGCAATGGTGGGTGGTGACCACGGTAATGCGGCCGCGCTTGACGACCCACAGCCGCGGCGGGATGTCGAGCAGCGCATCGGCCACCTTGAAGGTGTCGAGGATGACGAGATCGGCCTGATTGCCCACGGCGATGCCGTAACCATGCTCGATCCCGATGGCCCGCGCGGCGTTGCGCGTGCCCATGTCGAGGATCGCCTGCTGGTGCTCCGGCACGCCGAACTGCGCCACGTGGGCGAGCATGTTGCCGATCTGCAGCATGTCGGCCTTGCCGAACGGCGTGAAGGCGTTGCGTACGTTGTTCGACGAATAGGCGACGTTCACGCCCGCGTTATGCAATGCCTTGACGGGCGTGAGGCCGCGCCGCGGGTTGCGCTGGTCTCTGCGGCCGCCCAGATAAAGGTCGGTGGCCGGCAGCGTCACGATGCTGATGCCTGCTTCGCGCATCCGGTCGATGACGGGCTTGAGCGCTTCGTCGTCGAGCGCGCCGAGACTCGTGACGTGTCCTAGCGTCACGCGTCCCTGATAGCCGGTCTCGATCGTCTTTTGCGCGATGTACGAGATCGCTGCGAAGCGCGGGTCGCTGGTGTCGTCGGCGAAGTCCGCATGCATGTCGACGGGCGCGTCGAAGCGCTGCGCGAGCTCGAACACCATATCGACATGGCGCCGCGTATCGTCCCAGTTGAGCTCGTTGTACGGGCAGCCTCCCACGACGTCGGCGCCCATTTCCAGCGCCTCGACCATCAACTCGTGCGTGCCCTGCGACTTGAGTATGCCCTCCTGCGGAAACGCCACGATCTGCAGGTCGAGCAGGCCCTCGTATTGGGATTTCAGTTCTAGCAGCGTTTCCACGCCGATCAGCCCCTGGATGAGGTCGACGTCGGGGTGCGCCCGCACCGCCACGGTGCCGTTCTTGACCGCCATGTCCAGCACCTGGCGCGAACGATCGAGCACGTCGTTGCGCTCCTGCTTGCTCTTGAGCACGCCCGTCACACGGATCGCCTCGTCGAGCGTGCCGAAGCGGGCCGGCAGGCGGCGGTGCAGCAACGCCTTGTCCAGGTGCAGGTGCGCTTCGATCAGCCCCGGAATGGCGGCGCGCCCGCCCGCGTCGATGATCTCGTCGGCCGAGGCGTCGATGCCCGCCTCGATCGCCACGATGCGTCCGTCGCGAATGGCGATGTCGACCAGCGGGTCGTCGTCGCGAACGCAGACGTTGTTGATCAGCAGGTCCACATGCATGGTCGGGTCTCCTTACTTGCTGTAATGGGTCGGCCGGAAGCGGCGCGCCCGCGCTCCGGCGCGTCGTGCGTGGGCGGCGTCGCCCGTTGGCGGCCCGCCGCGGCTTGCGCGGTAAAGACAGATTAGATGGGCGGCCTGCGGCCTGGCATCGGGATCGGCTGGTTTTCGTCCAGGGATTTTCCGAGACGCACCGCACAAACCGGGCAAGCCGGACGAGGCGGATACGGCGGATATCAGGTATCCGTGCCGGCGACGATCAGGCCATGCTGGATGGCGTAGTGGACGAGCCCGGCGGTCGACGGGATATCCATCTTTTCGAGGATATTGGCCTTGTGGGTGCTGACCGTTTTGCTCGACAGCGAGAGGTTGTGCGCGATCTCGTTGATGCTGCTGCCCTCCACGAGCATCTGGAAGATCTGGAACTCGCGCGGCGTGAGCAAGGTATGAGGAAAGGAGCTCGCGGGCTGGTGCAACTGCTTGACGAGCTTTTCGGCCACGAGCGGCGAGACGATCGTGCCGCCGCGGGCGACCTTGCGTATCGCGCCGATCAGCTGATCGGATTCTGCGTTCTTGGTGAGATAGCCGTCCGCGCCCGCGCGAATCGCCTGGACCGCGTACTGCGACTCGCGGTACATGCTCAGGACCAGCACCGGCAGCGACGGATGACTCGCCTTGATCTGCTGGATCAGGGCGATGCCGCTCTTGCCCGGCATCGACATGTCGAGCAGCAGCACGTCGACGGCGGTGCTGCGCAGTTGCTCGACGACGTCGGTGCCGTCGACGGCTTCCGCCGCGACCTGCATGTCCGGCACGGTGGAGAGGATTCTTTTCAGACCGTCGCGAATGATCGCGTGGTCGTCGGCGATCATGACGCGCATGAGGGATGTTCTCCGTTGGCGGCTGTGGGGTGCAGCGGAATGCGGGCGGCCACGCGCGTCCCGTGGCCGGGCCGGCTCGTGACGCTCAGCTGTCCGCCAAGCATCAGCGCGCGCTCGCGCATGCCGACGAGGCCGAGGCCGCGCGCGTTCGGGGCGCGCGCGGTGTCCATGCCGCAGCCGTCGTCGGCAATCGCGAGGTGGCAGTGATCGTCGTGCGCGTCAAGCTCGACGACGACGCGCGAGGCCCGCCCGTGGCGGCTCGCATTGGTGAGCGACTCCTGAACGATGCGAAAGATCGCGGTGCTGCGCTCCGTATCGAGCTCGCCCAGCAGCGCCTCCGCAATGTTCAGCCGCAGCTCGCACGGCAGAGCGGTGCGTTGCGTGAACGATTCCGTCAACCATTCGAGCGCCGCGTGGAGTCCCAGCTCGTCCAGTACCGGCGGACGCAGATCGGACGCGATGCGGTGCACGGCATCCATCGTGGTGTCCACGAGCTCCTTGAGCATCCCGATGTGATCAATCTGCCCGAAGGTCAACGCGCGTGCTTGCGTCTCCAGGTAGTTCAGGCCGAGCCGCAGCCCGCTCAGCAGCTGGCCGAGCTCGTCGTGCAGCTCGCGCGAAATGCGTGCGCGTTCGCTTTCACGCACCGACTGAAGCCACGCGGAAAGCTGCCGTAACTGGGAGCGCGAATCGCGCAGCTCCGTCTCCGTGTGCTTGAAACCGGTGATGTCGCGCGAGATGCCGACCGTGCCGACGATGCTCCCGTCCGCGCCGCGCACAGGCATCTTGACGGTGTCGAACCAGAGCAGTTTGCCGTTGGGGCCGGGGCGCCTTTCCTCGTAGCGCCGGCGCTTGCCGCCTTCGAGCACGGCGCGGTCGGTGTCCAGATAGACCTCGCCCAGTTCCGGCGACCAGACCTGGTCCGGCGTGCGGCCAATGATGTCCTTCTCGGGGCGTCCGCACGCGTCAATGAACGCTTCATTGACGAGGACGTAGCGCGACTCGGTATCCTTCAGCCATGCCTGATCCGGGATATTGTTCAGAATGGCCCGGTGCAATTCGCCATAGTTCTCCACGACTGTTCCTCGCAAGGGGCTTGCGCCGACACTCGAGGCCGCCTGACCTCGCCGCTGGGTCCGCGCTCTGGAAGATGGAGGCCCGCAAAGACAAGCCCCCGGCTTGCTGCAATATATCGACACCAGCAAAAACCCGCGCCTCTAGTTTTCCCGCATATTCCTGGATTGCAGGGATTCATGAGTTATACGTCTGATTCGTTCCAGGCGCAGAGCGTTTGCGCCGGCGCCTTGACGCCTGCTTTGGCACGCCCGCACCTGGCACTCGCCCGCGCATCCCGACATGGAGCCTCTACAGCCTGAAGACTGTAATTAAAATTTACAGCCTATAGTCTGTATTTTGCTTTTACAGGTTTAAGATTGTATTTTGCATTTACAGTCTATACACTGTGATTTGCCCTTCACCACGTTACCGCTGCAGGAGCCTCGCGTGGACTATTCGCTCAAGACCGTCAGCCAGTTGCGCCCCATGCTGCTGGGATTCCGCAAGCAAGCCGGCCTCACCCAGGAAAAGGTCGCGCAGCGCCTTGGCATCTCCCAGCAAAGCTATGCCGCCTTCGAAGCGCACCCCGAGTCCGCAAGCGTCGACCGGCTTTTTCGCGTTCTTCGGCTGCTCGCGGTGGAAATGCGCCTGTCCTCTGCGGCTGCGGCATCCGTGAGTGCCGCGCGCAGCAAGCCGGCCAAAGCGGTCAAAGCGTCCCCAGGCGCCGCGGCGCCGGCTCGGGCCGCAAAGCGCAAAGTCTCCGAAACCCGCCCCGCAGCGGCCAAGACCCGCGGCGCTCCGGCTAGCCCGCCGAAGCGCAAGGCGGCGCCCGCGCCCGCAACACGCAGCGCCGCCACGAAAAAGCGTGCTGCGCCCACAGCAGCGCCTGCGGCACCTACGCGCGCAGCAAAACGCACTAGCGCGCCCACCGTCGCCAGGGGCTCGACGCCCAAGGCCCGCGCGAAGCCGCGCAAGCGGGAGGACTGGTGATGGCGCGCGCCCGCCAGACGAACCGGCTCGACTTGTGGATGAACGGTCTGCCCGTTGGCTACTGGGAAATTGCGCGAGGCGTGGAGCGTCTCGCGTATTCAGAAAGCTGGACGGAAGACGAGCAAGGCCGCCCACTCTCGCTCTCGCTGCCCTTCACGCCCGGCAACCAGCCGTTGCGCGGCGCAGTCGTCGCCGATTACTTCGACAATCTGCTGCCCGACAGCGAGCGCATCCGGCGCCGCATCGCGGCCCGCTACCGTACGGCCGGCATCACGCCGTTCGAGCTGCTCGCCGTGCTCGGCCGCGACTGCGTGGGAGCGTTGCAGCTCCTGCCGGCGGGCGAAGCGCCGGTCGGACTCGAAAGCATCGAAGGCAAGCCGCTATCCGAAAGCGCCATCGCGCGGCTGCTGCGCGACACCACCTCCGCGCCGCCGTTCGGCGAGCACGAGAGCGTGGACGATCTGCGCCTCTCGATTGCCGGCGCCCAGGAAAAGACCGCCCTGCTCCACCACGGCGGCCGCTGGCTGCTGCCTTTGGGCAGCACGCCCACTACGCACATCCTGAAGCTGCCGCTCGGCCTCGTTGGCAATATGCGCGCCGACATGCGCACCTCGGTCGAAAACGAATGGCTCTGCGCGAAGATCGTCGCCGCATTCGGGCTGCCGATCGCGGCGTGCGAAATCGCGCATTTCGAAGACACCAAGGCGCTCGTGGTGGAGCGCTTCGACCGGCGCATGGCGCGCAACGGCCGCTGGATCGTGCGGCTGCCGCAGGAGGACCTGTGCCAGGCCACCGGCACGTCGGGCCTGCACAAGTACGAAGCCGACGGCGGCCCCGGCATCGAAAGTGTCATGGCCGTGCTCGGAGGCTCCTCGCGCCAGGCGGACGACCGGCGTCATTTTTTCATGGCACAACTGATTTTCTGGTTGCTCGCCGCCACGGATGGCCACGCCAAGAACTTCAGCATCGCGCATCTGCCCGGCAGCCGCTACGTCGCCACGCCGCTTTATGACGTGCTTTCGGCGCATCCGATCATCGGGCGCGGGCGCAATCAGCTTCCGGCGCAGCGCGCGAGCCTCGCGATGGCCGTGCGCGGTCGCAACGCCCACTATCGCATCGCGCAGATCCTGCCGCGGCACTGGATCGCCCAGGGGCAGCGCGTGGGCTTTTCCGTCGAGCAAGTCGAAGCAATGATGGAGACGGTGGCCGGGGAAACCGAACGCGTGATCGGCGAAGTCGCCGCGCAGCTTCCCGGCGACTTTCCGCTCGACGTGGCCGAGGCGATCTTCGCGGGCATGCGCAGGCAGGCAAGGGTCCTGAACCCGGCTTGAGCCGATGCTGGCAACGCGCGCGCTGCGCGTTGCCAGCCAGGTTTGCGTGAGTGCGTGGGATCAGTCGCGCGCCATCGCGCGTTCGACGCTCATCTGCGTGGGCATCATGTTGACGTTCGCGTTGTGCATGACCCACAGCGAAAGCCCGACGATCACCGCAATCAGAAACCCCGTGCAGATGAAGATGCCGGTGTTCGCGCGCTGACTACGCGACGCGCCGATATGCAGGAAATACACGAGCTGCACGACGAGCTGCGCGACGCACAGCACGACGATGGCCACGAGCCCCGCTTCTGGCGACACCAGATGCAGCATCACCACGCCGAACGACGCGAGCGTGAGCACGAGCGAGAGAATCGTGCCGATCATGTAGCTCTTGAGGCTGCCATGCGCATCATCGTGACTGCTGTCGTGACCGCTCGAATGCGTTACGTTGGTTGAACTCACAGCATGCCTCGCAGATAAACAAAGGTGAAAACGCAGATCCACACGAGATCCAGGAAGTGCCAGAACAGGCTCAGGCACGCGAGACGGCGGCGGATCACACCGGTGAGGCCGAACTTCCAGGTCTGATGCATCATGATCGCGATCCATAGCAGACCGGCCGTCACGTGCAGGCCGTGCGTGCCGACCAATGTGAAGTACGCCGAAAGATACGCGCTCGTATGCGGGCCCGCGCCATCGGCGATGAGCTTGGCGAACTCGTTCACCTCCATGCCGACGAAGCCCGCGCCGAACGCGAACGTGATCGCGAGCCACACGATCACCTGCGCGCGGCGCTGCGCGTGCAGGCCCAGCATCGCCATGCCGAAGGTCACGCTGCTCGCGAGCAGCAGCAGCGTTTCGCCCAGCACGTAAGGCAGTTCGAAGAGCTGCCTCGCGCCGGGGCCGCCTGCCGTGGCATTCGCGAGCACGCCGAAGGTGGCGAAGAGCGTCGCGAAGATGAGGCAGTCGCTCATCAGGTAGATCCAGAACCCCAGCGTGGTTTTGGTGCTGTCGTCATGGCCGTGATCGTGGCCCTGTGCATGAGTGATAGCAGCGTGAGCCATGGTTCAAGCGATCTCCTTGAGTTGTTCAACTTGCCCGGGTCGTTCAATGGGCTGGATACCGAGCTGCCTGAAGCGCGCGTTCTCGATGCGCTCGACCTCTGCGGCCGGCACCCAGTAATCGACGTCCTGGTTGTAGCTGCGCACGATGAACGTGGCGATCATGCCGGCGAGCCCCACCGCCGCGAACAGCCACATGTGCCACACGATGGCAAAGCCGAACAGCAGGCTGAACGCGGCGATGACGAAGCCCGCTCCCGTATTGCGCGGCATGTGGATGTCTTCGTAGGCGCGCGGCTGCACGTACGCGCGGCCCGCTTCCTTGTTGTCCCAGTGCTGTTCCATCGAGCTGATCTCCGGCAGCACGGCGAAGTTGTAGAACGGCGCGGGCGAGGCCGTCGACCATTCGAGGCTGCGGCCGTCCCACGGATCGCCCGTGAGGTCGCGGCTTGCGTCGCGGTCGCGAATGCTCACGTAAATCTGCACGATGAACGAGAGAATGCCGAGGCCAACGAACACCGCGCCCACGAGCGCCACCACGAGCCACGGATGCCAGCCGGGCACCGCGTAGTGATTCATGCGGCGCGTCATGCCCTCGAAGCCGAGGATGTAGAGCGGCGTGAACGCGAGCCAATAGCCGATCAACCAGCACCAGAACGACACCTTGCCCCAGAACTCGTTGAGCGTGAAGCCGAACACCTTGGGGAACCAGAAGCTGATGCCCGCGAGACAGCCGAACACCACGCCGCCGATGATCACGTTATGGAAGTGCGCGACGAGGAACAGCGAGTTGTGCAGCACGAAGTCCGCGCCCGGCACCGCGAGCAGCACGCCGGTCATGCCGCCCACGGCGAAGGTCACCATGAAGCCGATGGTCCAGAGCGTCGCGCTGTGATAGCGGATGCGGCCGCGGTACATCGTGAAGAGCCAGTTGAACAGCTTCACGCCGGTCGGAATCGAAATAATCGTCGTCATGATGCCGAAGAACGCGTTGACGTTCGCGCCCGAGCCCATCGTGAAGAAGTGGTGCAGCCACACGAAGAACGACAGGATGCCGATCGAGGACGTCGCGTACACCATCGACTTGTAGCCGAACAGCGGCTTGCCCGAGAACGTCGCGATGATCTCCGAGAACGCGCCGAACGCGGGCAGGATCAGGATGTAGACCTCGGGGTGGCCCCACACCCAGATCAGGTTGATGTACATCATCGCGTTGCCGCCGAGCTCGTTCGTGAAGAAATGCATGTCGAGATAGCGGTCCATCGTGAGCAGCGCGAGCGTGCCGGTGAGCACCGGGAACACCGCGACGATCAGGATGTTTGTGATGAGCGCCGTCCACACGAACACCGGCATCTTCATGTGGTCCATGCCGGGCGCGCGCATGCGCAGGATGGTCACGATGAAGTTGATGCCCGAGAGCGTGGTGCCGAGGCCCGATAGCTGCAGCGACCATATGTAGTAGTCCATACCGACGGTCGGACTGTAGCCGAGCTCCGAGAGCGGCGGATACGCGACCCAGCCCGTCGCGGCGAAGTCGCCGACGAACATCGAGACCATCACCAGAATCGCGCCCACCACCGAGAGCCAGTAGGAGAGCGAGTTCACGAACGGATACGCCACGTCGCGCGCGCCGATCTGCAGCGGCACGACCACGTTCATCAGCCCGAGAATGAGCGGCGTGGCCACGAAGAAGATCATGATGACGCCGTGCGCCGTGAAGATCTGGTCGTAGTGATGCGGCGGCAGATAGCCGGCTGCGTCGTTATAGGCGACGGCCTGCTGCGCACGCATCATGATCGCGTCGGCGAAACCGCGCAGCAGCATGACGATCGCGAGCACGATGTACATGATGCCGATGCGCTTGTGATCGACCGAGGTGAGCCACTCGCGCCACAGATAGCCCCACTTCCCGCCAAGCGTGATCGCGCCGAGCAGGACCAGGCCGCCGAGCGCCACGACGGCGCCCGTGCCCATGATGATCGGCTCGTGCCAGGGAACGGCGTCGAGCGTGAGTTTTCCGAACATGTTTGTTTACTCCGCTGCCAGGGTGGCCGAGAGGGGCGAACCGGCCGCGCTGGCCGAACGGGACGACGTGGACGGGGTGGACGATATACGGCCGCCGGGACGATCGAGGCCGGGCGCCGGGTTGTTCACGCCGGCCACGCCAGCGCCGGTGCCCGTGCCGCAGATCGGATTGCCGTGAACGTCGCGCATGTACTGCCCGACTACGCCGTCGAACAGGCCCGGCGCAACGTTCGAATAGAGCGTGACGGGCGCTTTCTCGCCCGGCTGCGCGAGCTGCTGGTAGGCGCCGCGGCTCAGCATCGTGGGCGAGGCCTTCGCGCGCGCGATCCATGCGTCGAAGTCGGCGCGGCTCGTGGCGAGCGTGTCGAAGTGCATGTCCGAGAAGCCGGGTCCGCTGAATGCCGACGAGCGGCCCGCGTAGATGCCAGGATGGTTCGCGATCAGATGCAACTGCGTCTGCATGCCCGACATCGCATAGACCTGGCTGCCCAGTTGCGGGATGAAGAACGAGTTCATCAGCGAATCGGCGGTCAGGCGGAACGACACGGGCGTGTCGACCGGAATCGCCAATTGATTGACCGAAGCGACGCCGTAGTCCGGATAGATGAAGAGCCACTTCCAGTTCAGCGCGATCACGTCCACGCGGATGGGCTTTTGCTGCGATTCGATCGGCCGGTACGGATCGAGCGAATGCGTCGTGCGCCAGATCAGCACGCCGAGCAAGAGCACGATCACGCAGGGAATCGACCACACCACGACTTCGATCGCGGTCGAATGCGCCCACTTCGGCGCATAGGTCGCGTTCGTGTTGGACGCGCGATAGCGCCATGCGAACCAGAGCGTGAGCGCGATCACGGGGATCACCACGAGCAGCATCAGGCCGAGCGCGATCAGGATGAGATTCTTCTCCTGCACGCCGATATCGCCTTTCGGGTCGAGCAGCACGGAGCTGCAGCCGCCGAGCAGCGCGAGCGCGGTCGCGCCAGCGAGCGTCGCAATGGTGCGCACATGACTTAGGGGACGCTGCAGCGATGAGCGTAAGCGCTCAGGTTGAGGAAGCGGCGGGCCGGCTTCGGCGGCCGGTCCTCTTCGTGTGGGGGAGTTGCGCATGTCGGGTTCCATGGTTGACTGGTCGCGCAAACCCATCCATACGTGCTCACATCGCTTTCACGCCGACGGCCTGACACCGCCGCCCCGGACAGCCATACATCGCCTTTATGTATGGATTTACGCGCTTCGTGTCCGCATGCTAGAGTAAGACATCATGCATACATGCGCGACAAAATGACGCGAAATAACCCGATCGATCCCGACAACGATGCCGCGGCTTCCTGGACCCCGGTCTGGGCTGCGGCGCTCCAGGGCGGCAGCGGTCCGCGCTATCTACGGCTCGTCGACTTCATCGAGCGCGCCGTGGCCGAAGGCACGCTGGCGCCGGGCGAGCGAGCACCCGCGCAGCGCGCGCTCGCGGCGCTCCTCGGCGTGGATCTCACCACGGTTACGCGCGGCTTCAACGAGGCGCGGCGGCGCGGGCTGATCGAGGCGCGCGGACCGCTCGGCACCTTCATCGCGGCGCCGCGCGCGGAACTCGAGCGGCGCGTGGACCTGAGCATGAACATCCCGCCGCCGGCCGGCATCGACACCGACGCGCTGCTGCGCGAAGGCCTCTCGCGCCTGTTGCTGCGCAGCGATGCCGATTTGCTGATGACCTATCACATCGGCGGCGGCAGCGCGGCCGATTGCGCGGCGGGCGCGAAATGGCTGGAGCCGATGCTGGGCAAAATCGACCCCGCGCGGATGGCCGTATGCCCCGGCGCGCAGGCGGCGCTGGCCGCGCTGATCCTCGCGTTCACGGAGCCCGGCGACGTGGTGTTGAGCGAGCCGCTCGTCTATCCGGGGCTGCCGCACGCGGTCGCGCAACTGGGGCGCCGCCTCGAAACCGTGGCGACGGACGCCGACGGCATGCTGCCCGACGCGCTCGAAGCCGCCTGTCGTCTGAACAGTCAGAACGGTCTGAACAGTCAGGGCGGTCAGGGCGGCCTGCATGGCGCGCGCCTGTTGTACCTGAACCCCACGCTGCAGAATCCCACCGCCACGACCATGCCGGAAACGCGTCGGCGCGCGATCCTGAAGGTGGCGGCGCGCTGCGGCCTGCGCATCGTCGAAGACGATCCTTACTGGCGCTTCGCACCCGATGCGCCCCCGCCGCTCGCGCGTCTCGCGCCGGCCCAGGTCTGCTACCTCTCCACGCTTTCGAAAACGCTCTCGCCGGGCCTGCGCACCGCGTTTCTTGCGTTGCCCGACGCGGCGTCGCACGCGCGCGTGCTGAGCGCGCTGCGCACGTTCTCGCTCATGGCCGCGCCGCTCACGAACGCGCTGGCGCTGCAATGGATCGAAGACGGCACGGCCGCGCACATCTTCGCAGGCGTGCGCGCCGAGGCCCAGGCCCGTCAGCGCATGGCGGCGCAGACGCTCGGCCCGGCGGCCGGCGAGAACGCGGGCATCCACCTCTGGTACGCGCTGCCGAGCTACTGGCAGGCACGCGAGCTCGCGGCGGCCGCGAGCACCGAAGGCCTCGCCGTGGCGCCGTCCACGGCATTCGAGCAAACCACGAGCATGGGCACGGCCAGGAGCACGGCGAACGCGATCCGCATCTCGCTGGGCGCGACCGCCGAGCGCGCGCGCCTGCAGGCCGCGCTGCGGCGGCTTTCCGCGCTGCTCGCGAGCGACCGGTCGGCGCCCGCGCAAGTGCTCGTCTGATCGTCCGATTCACCCCGGCTCGGCTCGCGGTACGCATGCACGCCGAGCTTCCGATGGCGCTCCCGGTCGGGCTTGCGCGCGGGCTGGCATCGCGTTTGCTTTCCTTCCAGCCGGACGCGCTGGACGCACGAGGGACGGTTGACGCACACATCGGCCGAGACGCTGTCACGTCGCGCCAGTACACTCACCGGATCGGATGCGGCCCGCAGGCGGTCTCGCCACCGGGCCCCACGTCACCGCGCCGCGCGCCGGCGCTTTTTTTCGGGAGGTTTGAAAATGGCCAACGACACGATGCTGCAGCAGATGCGCGAGAAGCCGGGGTTCATCGCCGCGCTCGACCAGAGTGGCGGCTCGACGCCTGGCGCGCTGCGGCAATACGGCATCCCGGAGAGCGAATATAGCGGCGATGCCGAGATGTTCCGGCTCATGCACGAAATGCGCGTGCGCATCATCAGCGCGCCGGCTTTCACGGGCGCGAAGGTGATCGGCGCGATTCTCTTCGAGCAGACCATGGACGGCCAGGCGCACGGCAAGCCCGTGCCCGCGTTCCTTTGGGAAGAGCGCGGCGTGGTGCCCTTCCTCAAGGTCGACAAGGGTCTGGAAGCCGAGGCCGACGGCGTGCGGCTCATGAAGCCGATGCCCGGTCTCGACGCGCTGCTCGAGCGCGCGGGGAAAGCCGGCATCTTCGGCACCAAGATGCGTTCGGTGATCGAGCACGCGTCGCCCGCGGGCATCGCGGCCATCGCGAAGCAGCAGTTCGAGGTGGGCGAGCAGATTGGCGCGCACGGGCTCGTGCCGATTCTCGAACCCGAGGTGTCGATCAAGGCGCCGGACAAGGGGGCGGCCGAGGCGCTGCTGCGCGACGAGCTCATCAAGGGCCTCGACGCCCTGCCCGCTTCGCGCAACGTCATGATCAAGCTGACGATCCCCGACACGCCCGACTTCTACCAGCCGCTCATCGATCACCCGCGCGTCGTGCGCGTGGTCGCGCTCTCGGGCGGCTACACGCGCAGCGACGCCTGCAAGCGGCTGGCGGCCAATCACGGCATGATCGCGAGCTTCTCGCGCGCGCTCATCAACGACCTCACGCGGTCGATGAGCGACGCCGAATTCGACGCCGCGCTCGCCGCGAGCATCGACGAAATCTACAAGGCTTCCGTCGACAAAGTCTGAGCACGGTCAGAGCGAAGCGCATTGAGATGGACAGCCGGGTCACGCCCCGGCTGTCTTGTTTTGTGGCCGGTTATACTGTGCGCCTTTCATTCGCTCACCTGTTGTTTGCTCACGAAAGGACCGGCCATGAGGCGGTTACTCTGCCTGCTCGTCATGCTGCCCGGCCTCGTGCAATACGCGGCGGCCCAGCAGCCTCCGGGAGACGACAAGAAGCTCCCCACTTACCTGAGCCAGAAGTTCGGACTGGCAAAGGAAAAGGCTGCCCTGATCTCGCAGGCCGTCACCACGGCCGCCGAGAAATACTCGCTGCCGCCCGCCGTGCTCCTCGCCATCATCTCGATCGAATCGCGCTTTCGCGAGAAGGCCCACGGCGCGAACAATGCGACCGGGCTCATGCAGGTCGTGCCTTCGGCGCACCGGAATTTGCTGCGCGACGGGAAGGACCTCACGGACCCCGAGGTCAATATCGAGGTGGGCTCGTCGATTCTCTACGGCTACAAGCGCGCGGCCGGCGGCGATCTCGATGCGGCGATGAAGAATTACGGCGGGTCGAAAGCCTATGCGGAAAAGATCCGCACGCGCGCCGCCGAATTCAGCCGCGTGCTGGACGCGGCAAGCGTGCCGCAAGCGGACGGCGCCAGGACAGATGCGCCCGCAACGTTTAGCGGCGCGTTCTCGGCGCGCATGAGCGGCGACGTTGCCGCGAGCGACTCGTCAGCGGCTTCCGGCACGGCGGCGCCTGGCAGCGCGGCGTCGGCTGTGCAAACTTCCGCGCAGGCTATGCAGTCGGCATCCGCCGCGGGCACCGATGCGTCGGCCATGCGCGGCGTGCTCGAGTCGCGCAACAACGCTCGCTCGCGCGAACGCTAGACGGGGCTGTTACGCGTCTGTGTCGGTCAGTCGGCCAGTCGTTCGCTCGGGATAATCGTCCAGCGGCGGCAATACCGGGCGAGTCGGCGGATTAGCCCGGCGTCGGCCCGATCTTCCGGATTGGGATGGCCGGCGCAGCACGACAACCATCGCAGCGTAAATGCTCCACCAATGAAAACGGCCGGCGCGGCTCATTCGCCGCGCCGGCCGCGCCTTTCACGATGCGTTGCTCAGCCTTGGGCGGCCGGTGCTGCGTCGTCGTTGCCAGGTGCCTCGCCGGGTGCGGCAGAGGCGTGCTCCGTCGCCGGCTGTTCCTGCTGTTCCGGCGCGGCCGCAGCCTGCTCCACGGACTGCGCAGCGGCAGCGGGGTCTTGCGTGGGCGCGGGCGCCGTCGCAGCGTCAGCCGCCACGGGCGCGGCTGACGGCTCGGCTGCCGTCGCCTGCCCAGCCTTGCCGGCTTCCTGCTCCTTGGCGCGCGCCTCGGCCTTCGCCTTCTGGTGCGCGAGCGCCGCCTTGGCGCGGCCCACGTGCGAGGGCTCGATGCCCGGCCCTTCCGAGGTGCTGCCGTCGAGTTCGTAGCGCGAGCCGCCTTCGGCCACGCGCTCGTGATAGCGCGGATGATTCACATGGCGCTTGAGCACGGCGACGATCAGCGTGCGCTCGTAATCAGGATGGCGCGCGACGAGGTCCTCGACCACGCCGATCTTCAGCGGCAAACGCTCGCGGAACGCCGGATAGTGCTTCGCAAATACGTTCCAGACCGAGTTGAGCTGGCGATTGCGCTCGATGCGGGCCTTTTCGGCCTCGCTCAGATTGGCCATCGACTGCTGCGGGCGCGCCGGGCGCTGGCGCTGTGCGCCGCGCTCGCCATCGCGCGGGCCGCGCGACGGACGCCCCTGCTGGCCGCGGGCCTCGTGACGCTTCTCTCCCGCCTTGCCCGCCTCGGCGCCCTCACCACCGGGCTTGCCCGGCGCCTGGCCGCGCGGGGGACGCGCGCGCGAATGCGCCTCGTCCGCACCGCCGGGACGAGGGCCTTTGGAACCTTGGGGAGCATTCGGGCCCTTAGGGCTGTTAGCGCCCTTGTGGCCGGGCGCGCCCTGGGCGCGCCGCTGCCCTTGAGCCCCCTTCTGTGGCCCGGTCTTTGCGCCCGCCTTGGTCTGTTTGGGCGCGTGCCGGCCTTGCGGCGACTGCGCCTGCTCTTCGGGAGGCTGCTCGGTACCCAGGCCCATGCTCTTCTTGATTTCCAGAAGCCCGTCTTTGAAGCTCAGGGTACGTCGTTGTTGCGATGCGGCTTTCACGTCCAGATCTCTTCCTTATTGGATCGGACGCTATGATACAGAATTCGCGCGGCGTGTTTTTATCCCGACACGAGAGGCACCTTTTTCCGGGCAGGCGGCACGGGTTCCAGGCACGACATAATTCGTCGGTTTAAAGCCGGAATTACGCTCCTCCCGGCGCCTCGATCGGCCCGGAATTGCCCTTTGACTAGCGTGGTAGCGCCCCTGCCGCCGTCGCCGGTTCCCGCGCTGCAATGCCCCATTTTTCATCAGCCGACGCCCGCGCCCACGCGCGCGCATCGTGCGCCTTTTCTTTCAGATCATGACCGCAACCACCGCAACGCCCACCCCGATTCGCGCCATCGTGACCGGCCATTCCCGCGGACTCGGCGCCGCCCTCGCCGAATTGCTGCTGGAGCGCGAGGTCGACGTTCTCGGCCTCGGCCGCAGCGCGCACCCCACGCTGGCTACGCGCGAGCGTTCGCTGTCCGCCGCGCGATTCACGGAAACCGCGCTCGACCTGGCCGATCCGGCCGCGCTCGAGCGCTGGCTCGCGAGCGGCGCGCTGCGCCAATTCGCGCAAGGCGCGCAGTGCGTGCTGCTGTTCAACAACGCGGGCACGGTCGATCCGATCGCGCCGCTCGGCGGCCAGGACGCCAGCGCGATCGCACGCGCGGTCACGCTCAACGTCGCGGCGCCGCTGATGCTCGCCAACGCGCTCGCCTCGGACGAAGCGTCGGGCCACACGCAGGATCGCCGCATCGTGCACATTTCGAGCGGCGCGGCGCGCAACGCCTATGCGGGTTGGAGCATCTACTGCGCGACCAAGGCCGCGCTAGATCATCACGCGCGCGCCGTGGCGCTCGATGCGCCGCCCGCGGTGCGCATCTGCAGCGTCGCCCCGGGCGTAGTGGACACCGGCATGCAGGCCACCATACGCGCGACCGGCGCCGACAAATTTCCGCTGCGCGAGCGCTTCGAGCAGTTGAAGGAAACCGGCCAGTTGGCCTCGCCGGAGCAGGCGGCCCGGCAACTGATCGATTACGCGTTGAGCGACACGTTCGGCGCAACGCCAACGTCCGACGTGCGAGAACTCGCGCCGCGCTGAGGGACGGCTCCCGCATAAGCTCACCAGGCGTGCCAGCCGCTTTGCGCGCGCATTGAATTCGAGCCGTTGTTTTCCCTATGTTTAGCAGGCATCTGGCACACATGGTGTAGCCAGATGCGCCAGCGCTCCCGCAAACACTCACCTATGCGGGCGGGCGCACACGAATCGTTCACGTGAGCGCAACGCGCGGCCGCTCCGCTTTCCATCGTCTCGCGCCGCCGGCCAGCATCAGTAATGCGCCGATCGCGAGCAGATCGCCCGCGAGACGCGCCGGCAAGAAAGCGCTCGCGTGGGCGGCGCGCAGCAGCGTATCGATCGTATTCGACGCGAGCGCGCCGCCCACGAAGCACACGAGCCCCTGCTGCCCCACCGTGACGACGCCCGGCAGGCGCCGCGCGAGCCAACCGATCCAGCCGAGACGCACCGCTTGCGCAGCGAGCCAGGCCACCGCGGCAAAGCTCACGATGCGCAGGCTCGCGAGGTTCTGCTTCATATAGCCCGGCTGCGGGTCGACTTCGACGAAGAGCCGCACGAACGCGAACAAGGCGACAAGCGTACATGCGAGCACCGTCAGCGTGCGGCCGAGCCGCGAGACCTGAAAGGCCTCCGAGACCGGATAGAGCCGGCACAGCAGGCCGAGCAGGAACATGGCCTGCCACGCGAACGGATTGAACGGCCAGTTTGTTCCCGGCGCGGCCGGCAGATAGCGCACGAGCCAGCAGCCCCCGAGCCAGATGCCGAAGCTGCCCAGCAGCACGAGGTCGGGAGAGCGCCGCGCGAGCGGCATGACCAGGGGCAGCGCGAGCACGAGAACCACATAGAGTGGCAGGACGCCGGCCAGATAGGGCTGGTCGCGAAAGACCGCGATATTGCCGAGCATCGTGAACGGATGCGCGACGAAGCGCAGAAAGCCCGAATCCGCGACGAGCGGCGAATCCACGCGCAGCGCCACGGCGGCCGCACCGGAAAGCAGCATCAGCGCCGCCGCGCACAAATAGGCGGCGTAAATTTCACGTCCGCGCCGCCAGAAGCGCTGATTGGCGGCAGCGGCGCCCTTCCTCGCGGCGATCGCGAGCCAGCTCGCCGCCGCCACGTAGCCGCTGACGAAGACGAATACCTCGGCCGAATCGCAATACGCAAAGGTGTGCAGCATGCCATGCGAAAGCACACTGGAAGGCATGTGATCGAGGGCGATCGCAATCAGCGCGAAACCACGGAAAAAGTCGATTTCGATCGATCGCTTCGGCGTCTGACTCATCAATCAATACTCCCGTTCGGGTCGGGTTATGGGGTGGAGGAAACGGCCGGATCGTGCGCGCGGCGGCCCGACGAAACTGGCACGGCACTTTCATCAGGATTACTGAGCGTATGCATAGCGCGGCGTGGCGTTTGTCGCTCGAAAGGGCTTCGTAATGACTCGGCGCCTTCACTTCAAAACCATGCGAATTCAATGCCAGCTCGAAGCACGGTTCTCCACCTGCATCGCCTCCAGCATCTCACACTCCGCGCCCCGCCCGCAGTTTCTACGTCAGACGGAAAGACGCGCGTAAGCATCGCGCGCGCGGCCCCGGTGGGTTGACGCCCGCATCGGCGGCAGGTTCCCCTTTTTCTCGCCCGCGCCAGGGCTTTCCCGCCCCAACCTGAAATTACTTGACACCTAAAGTAAATAAAACTACATTGACCTTGCAGATTGAACAAGGGAGCGAGCATGCGCATTGTTTGCATCGGTGGCGGGCCAGCCGGGTTGTACTTCGGCCTCTTGATGAAGCGGCGTCACCCGGACTACGAGATCACGGTGATCGAACGAAACCGCCCATACGACACGTTCGGCTGGGGCGTGGTGTTTTCCGACCAGACGCTGGGCAACCTGCGCGCGGCTGATCCGGAAAGCGCCGACGAAATCCTCGACGCGTTCAATCACTGGGACGACATCGAGATCCATTTCCGCGGGCGCTCGGTTCGCTCGTCGGGCCACGGCTTTTGCGGCATCGGCCGCAAGCGCTTGCTGAACATCCTGCAGGCGCGCTGCGAGCAGCTTGGCGTGAAGCTCGTGTTCGAGACCCAGATGAGCGACGACGACGTGCAAAACGCCGACCTCATCATCGCCAGCGACGGCCTGAACAGCGCGATCCGCCAGAAGTACGCGGCCACCTATCAGCCCGACATCGACATGCGCGATTGCCGCTTCGTGTGGCTCGGCACCTCGAAGCTGTTCGACGCCTTCACGTTCGCGTTCGAGCAAACCGGATTCGGCTGGTTCCAGGCGCACGCCTATCGCTTCGACGACAACACCTCGACGTTCATCGTCGAAACGCCCGAGCACGTCTGGAAGGCTGCCGGCCTCGACGAAATGAGCAAGGAAGACAGCATCGCGTTCTGCGAGAAGCTGTTCGCGCGCTATCTCGACGGCCATGCGTTGCGCTCGAACGCGTCGCATCTGCGCGGCTCGTCGCAATGGATTCGTTTCCCGCGCGTCGTGAACCGCGAGTGGGTGCACTGGAAAACCGCTGCGGACGGCAAGCAGACGCCGGTCGTGCTGATGGGCGACGCGGCCCACACCGCGCACTTCTCGATCGGCTCGGGCACCAAGCTCGCGCTCGAAGACGCCATCGAGCTCGCCAACAGCATGGATACGCATCCGGGCGATCTGCACGCCGCGCTTCATCACTACACGAGCGTGCGCAGCGTCGACGTGCTGCGCATCCAGAACGCCGCGCGCAACTCGACGGAATGGTTCGAGCACGTGGACCGCTATGCGCAGTTCGAGCCCGAGCAGTTCGCCTACTCGCTGCTCACGCGCTCGCAGCGCATCTCGCACGAGAACCTGCGCGAACGCGATGCGCATTATCTGGGCGGCTTCGAGTCGTGGCTCGCCGAACGCGCGGGAACGGCCACGAATGCCGGCCAGCGCGCCGCGCCGCCGATGTTCACGCCGTACACGGTGCGCGGCGTCACGCTCAAGAATCGCGTAGTGGTCTCGCCGATGGCGCAATACTCCGCACATGACGGCGTGGCCGGCGACTATCACCTGATGCATCTGGGCGCGCGCGCGATGGGCGGCGCGGCGCTCGTGATGACCGAGATGACCTGCGTGTCGCCCGAAGCGCGCATCACGCCGGCCTGCCCCGGCATGTACGCGCCCGAGCATCTCACGGCCTGGAAGCGCATCGTGGATTTCGTTCATTCGCACTCCGATGCGAAGATCGGCATCCAGATTGGCCACTCGGGCGCCAAGGGCTCGACGCGCGTCGCATGGGAAGGCATCGACCAACCGCTCGACGACGGCAACTGGCCGCTCGTTTCCGCTTCGCCGCAGCAGTATCTGCGCGGTGTGAGCCAGTGGTCGCACGCGGCGAGCGCCGACGAGCTGCGCGAAATCGAGGCGCAATTCGTGCGCTCCACGCAGATGTCGGCCGAGGCCGGTTTCGATTGGCTCGAGTTGCACTGCGCGCACGGCTATCTGCTCTCGAGCTTCCTCTCGCCGCTCACGAACCAGCGCACCGACGAATATGGCGGCTCGCTCGAGAACCGCCTGCGCTTCCCGATGCAGGTGTTCCATGCGATCCGCGCCGTGTGGCCCGAAGACAAGCCGATCTCCGTGCGTATTTCCGCGCACGACTGGGTCGAAGGCGGCATCACGCCCGACGACGCTGTGCAGATCGCGCGCGCCTTCAAGGCAGCGGGCGCCGACATGATCGACGTTTCGTCGGGCCAGGTGAGCAAGGAAGAAAAGCCCGTGTACGGTCGCATGTTCCAGACGCCGTTCGCCGACCGCATCCGCAACGAAGCCGGCATCGCGACGATCGCTGTGGGCGCGATCTCGGAGGCCGATCACGTGAACGGCATCATCGCGGCGGGCCGCGCCGACCTCTGCGCCGTGGCGCGTCCGCATCTCGCGAATCCGTCGTGGACGCTCAACGAGGCCGCGAAGATCGGCTACTTCGACGTGAAGTGGCCGAGCCAGTACACGGCCGCGAAGACCCAGCTCGAGCGCAACATCGAGCGCGAGCGCGCGGCGGCCGCCGCAGCCGCGGGCCTCTCCCCGCTCGAACGCGCGCAACGCGCGGAAGGCACGGTGTGAGCATGAGCGACGCTACGCTTAAAGACCGGCACGCCGTCGTCACTGGCGGCGGCAGCGGCATCGGCGCGGCGACGGCCGTCGCGCTGCTGCATGCGGGCGCGCGCGTCACGCTGATGGGCCGCGACGCGGCCAAGCTCGAAACGCAACGGACCGCGCTCGGCGGCAGCGAGCGCATCGCCTGCGTGAGCGTCGACGTGACCGACGAAGACGCCGTGAACGCCGCGTTCGCACGCGCCGCCGAGGGTCTGGGCGCCATCGACATCCTCGTGAACAACGCGGGCCAGGCCACTGCCGCGCCGTTTGCGCAGACCGATCTCGCGCTCTGGAAGCGCATGCTGGAAGTGAACCTCACGGGCGTGTTCCTCTGCACGCGCGCCGTGATTCCCGCGATGCTCGCGCGCAAGAGCGGGCGCATCGTCAACGTGGCGAGCACGGCGGGCCAGGTGGGCTATCCCTACGTGGCCGCGTATTGCGCCTCGAAGCACGGCGTGATCGGCATGACGCGCGCGCTCGCGCTAGAAGTGGCCACCCAGGGCGTCACGGTGAACGCGGTCTGCCCCGGCTATACGGAAACGGAACTGTTGCAGGCTTCGCTCGATCAGATCACGCGCAAGACCTCGCGCAGCGAGGCCGAGGCGCGTAGCCTCCTCGTGCGCCACAACCCGCAGCAGCGCTTCGTGCAGCCGGAGGAAGTCGCCAACGCGGTGCTGTGGCTCTGTGCGCCCGGGTCGTCCGCGATCACTGGGCAATCGATATCCGTTTCCGGTGGAGAGATCACATGACATCGCCCGTGCTGAAAGACAAAGCGGATAAGGCAGACAAGGCGCGCAAGACGCCTGCCGCGAAGACGGCGCGCAAGGGCGTGGCCCAGCCCGCCGGGAACGTCGTCGACATGGAGATGAGCACCGGCGCCGATAGCCATATGGGCCTGCGCCTCTGGCTGCGTCTGCTCACCACGACGAACCTCGTGCAGGCCGAGCTGCGCCGCCGCCTGCGCACCGAGTTCGATACCACGCTGCCCCGCTTCGACTTGATGGCGCAGCTCGAGCGTCATCCCGAAGGACTCCGGATGACCGAGCTTTCGCGCCGCCTGATGGTCACGGGCGGCAACGTCACCGGCATCACCGATCAGCTCGAAAAAGAAGGCCTCGTCGTGCGCGACGCGGACCCCGAGGACCGCCGCTCGATCGCCGTGCGCCTCACGCCCGAGGGCCGCGCCGCGTTCGACCGCATGGCGGCCGCTCACGAGCAATGGGTGGTGGAGATGTTCGGCGGCCTCTCGCTCGACGAGAAGTCGAAGATGCACGAGCGCCTCGGCAAGCTCAAGCAACATCTGCGTGACAGCCTCGAAGGCTGAAAGCGCGCGGACCGGAAAAACAAGCAGTACGAAGCAGATCTCAGGAAGGAGAAGACCTTGACGACAGAACGCTCCAGCGCAGACGCGCTCTTCGCGGGCAACCGTGTGACGCTGGCCGGCTACGAGGCGAAGCACTTCGGCTGGTCGGTCGAGGACCGCGTCGCGACGATCACGCTCAACCGCCCCGAGCGCAAGAACCCGCTCACGTTCGAATCGTATGCGGAGCTGCGCGACCTGTTCCGTCAACTCGCCTACGCAACCGACGTGAAGACCGTCGTGCTGCACGGCGCGGGCGAGAACTTCTGCTCGGGCGGCGACGTGCACGACATCATCGCGCCGCTCATCGACCTGCCGATGCCCGAGCTGCTGATGTTCACGCGCATGACCGGCGATCTCGTGAAAGCCATGCGCCATTGTCCGCAGCCGATCATCGCCGCCGTTGACGGCGTTTGCGCAGGCGCGGGCGCCATTCTCGCGATGGCCTCCGACATGCGCTACGCCACCGCGCGCAGCAAGCTCGCGTTCCTGTTCACGCGTGTGGGCCTCGCGGGCTGCGATATGGGCGCGTGCGCAATCCTGCCGCGCATCATCGGCCAGGGCCGTGCAGCCGAGCTGCTCTACACGGGGCGCTCCGCAAGCGGCGAGGAAGGTCACGCATGGGGCTTCTACAACCGTCTGTGCGAACCCGAGGCGCTGCTCGCCGAGGCACAGAAGCTCGCCGCCGATCTCGCCGCGGGCCCGACCTTCGCGCACGGCATCACGAAGACGATGCTGCACCAGGAATGGACCATGAGCATCGACGAAGCGATCGAATCGGAAGCGCAGGCGCAGGCGATCTGCATGGCGACGCGCGACTTCGGCCGCGCCTATGAAGCGTTCGCGGCAAAGACGCGTCCGGTTTTTCAGGGAGACTAAGCAAGTGAACAAGCAACTGGGCGCACCGGCTGAAAACGCGCTGCACGACGCGCTCGCATGGCCGTTCTTTGAAGACCATCACCGCGCGCTCGCGACGGACATCGAGGCATGGGCGCGCGAGCATCTCGCACATGTGCCGCACGATGACGTCGACGAAACCTGCCGCGCGCTCGTGCGCAAGCTCGGCGCCGCGGGCTGGCTGCGCTACGGCGTGGGCGGTACCGCCTACGGCGGCCACGGCGACACCATCGACACGCGCGCCGTGTGTCTGCTGCGCGAAACGCTCGCGAAGCACGCGGGCCTCGCCGACTTCGCACTCGCGATGCAAGGCCTGGGCTCGGGCGCGATCTCGCTCGCGGGCAACGACGCGCAGAAGTCGCGCTACCTGCCGCGCGTCGCGAAGGGTGAAGCGATCGCCGCGTTCGCGCTCTCCGAGCCGAACGCCGGTTCCGACGTCGCCGCGATGGCGCTGGCCGCACGCTCCGAGGGCGACGACTACGTGCTCGACGGCGAGAAGACGTGGATTTCGAACGGCGGCATTGCCGACTTCTATGTGGTCTTCGCGCGCACCGGCGAGGCGCCGGGTTCGCGCGGCATCAGCGCATTCGTCGTGGATGCCGACACGCCGGGGCTCGAAATTGCCGAGCGTATCGACGTGATCGCGCCGCATCCGCTTGCGCGCCTGCGTTTCACCGGCCTGCGCGTGAAGCAGAGCCAGATGCTGGGCGCGCCCGGCGAAGGCTTCAAGATCGCCATGCGCACGCTCGACATCTTCCGCACCTCGGTGGCCGCCGCGTCGCTCGGCTTCGCGCGCCGTGCCATGGCCGAAGGGCTCGCGCGCGCCGCGTCGCGCCAGATGTTCAACCAGACGCTCGGCGATTTCCAGTTGACCCAGGCGAAGCTCGCGCAGATGGCGCTCACCATCGACAGCAGCGCCCTGCTCGTCTATCGCGCCGCCTGGCTGCGCGACCAGGGCGTGAGCGTCACGCGCGAAGCGGCCATGGCGAAGTGGCATGCGAGCGAAGGCGCGCAGCAGGTGATCGACGCGGCCGTGCAGCTCTGGGGCGGCATGGGCGTGCAAAGCGGCAACATCGTGGAGTCGCTCTATCGCGAGATTCGCTCGCTGCGCATTTATGAAGGCGCGACCGAGGTCCAGCAATTGATCGTCGGACGCGACCTGCTCAAGGCATACCACGCGGAACATCCCGCGGTGTGAGCGTTTTGTTCGCCACACCGCTCAATGTACGCAAACTCGAACCCAACCCCGGACGCGAGACATTTATGAAAAAAGCCCTTCTTCCCGCAGGCTGGGTCAAGCCGCGCGGTTATGCCAACGGCGTCGCCGCCGTGGGCACCCAGGTCTACATTGCCGGCCAGATCGGCTGGGACGAGAACGCGCGCTTCACGAGCCGCGAGTTCGGCGCGCAGGCCGTGCAGGCGCTGCGCAACATCGTCGCCGTGCTCGAAGCGGCGGGCGGCAAGCCCGAGCACCTGGTGCGCCTGACCTGGTACGTCACCGATAAAAAGGAGTACCTGGCATCGCTAAAGGAGATTGGCGCGGCGTTCCGCGAACTGATAGGCGACTACGACATCGCCATGAGCGCCGTTCAGGTGGTCGCGCTCGTGGAGGACGAGGCGAAAGTGGAAATCGAGGCCACGGCCGTGATTCCCGACGACGCCCGCTTGTCGAATCAATAAGCGACGCCCAGACCGCGCCCCATCAGCAGAACACCACAAGAGACTGTTCACAGCCAAGCCGGAGACACCATGCAACCGACCGCACACGTCGATACCTTTGCACGCGATCACCTGCCGCCCGAAGCGCAGTGGCCCGTGCTGCTTCTCGACAATCCCGACGTCGCCTACCCGGCGCGTCTGAACTGCGCGGCCGAGTTGCTGGACCGTGCCATCGAGGCCGGGCATGGCGAGCGCCCGGCCATCTGGTCCGAAGTCGACGGCCAGCCGCAGGCGACCACGTATGTGCAATTGCGCGAACTCGTGGACCGCAGCGCCCACGTGCTGGTGGAGGACATGGGCCTGAAGCCCGGCAATCGCGTGCTGCTGCGTGGGCCCAATACGCTGCAGATGGCCGTCGCGTTGCTGGCCTCGTTGAAGGCGGGGCTCGTGGTCGTGCCGACCATGCCGTTGTTGCGCGCAAAGGAGCTCAAGCAGATCGTCGACAAGGCGTGCGTGAGCGCGGCGCTTTGCGACGTGCGCCTGGCCGACGAGCTCGCGCGCTGCACGACGCCCGGCGACGAGTTCTTCTGCGCCGACCTCAAGCAGGTGCGCTACTTCCACGACGATGCGCCCGAGAGCCTCGAGGGTCTCGCCGCGAGCAAGCCCGCCACCTTCACCGCGTGCGATACGGCCAGCGACGACGTCTGCCTGATCGCATTCACGAGCGGCACGACGGGCACCCCGAAGGGCTGCATGCAGTTCCATCGCGACGTGATCGCGATGTGCGACCTGTTCCCGCGCCACGTGCTCAAACCCACGGCCGACGACGTGTTTTGCGGCACGCCGCCGCTCGCGTTCACGTTCGGGCTGGGTGGCCTGCTCTGCTTCCCGTTGCGCGTGGGCGCATCGACAGTGCTGATCGAAAAACTCACGCCCGCGCTGCTGCTGCAGACCATCGAGCGTTTTCGCGCGACGACCGTGTTCACGGCGCCCACCTTCTACCGGCAGATGGCGCCGCTCGCGAAGGACGCCGACATTTCGAGCCTGCGCAACACGGTATCGGCCGGCGAGGCGCTGCCGCAGGCCACGCGCGACCTGTGGCGCGACGCGACGGGCATCGAGATGATCGACGGCATCGGCGGCACGGAGATGATCCACATCTTCATTTCCTCGTCGGGCGACGTGCGGCCCGGCTCGATCGGCCGCGCAGTGCCGGGTTATGTCGTGCAGGCGCTCGACGATGCGATGCAGCCGGTGCCGCCCGGCGTGACCGGAAATCTCGCGGTTCGTGGACCGACCGGCTGCCGCTATCTGGCCGACGAGAGGCAGATGAAGTTCGTGCGCGACGGCTGGAACCTGCCCGGCGACGCCGTCACCATCGATGCCGACGGCTATGTGTTCTACCAGGCGCGCGCCGACGACATGATCGTCTCGTCGGGCTACAACATCGCGGGGCCGGAGGTCGAGACCGTGCTGATGCAGCACCCCGCCGTGGCGGAATGTGGCGTGACGGGTGTGCCCGATGAGTTGCGTGGGCAGGTGGTGAAGGCTTTCGTCGTGCTGCGGCCGGGCTTCGAGGGCGGCGATGCCATGGTGGCCGAGCTGCAGAACTTCGTGAAGAACGCGGTGGCGGCTTATAAGTACCCGCGCCTGATCGCGTTTATCGATGCGCTGCCGAGAACCGAGACCGGCAAGCTCAAGCGCTCGGCATTGAAGACGATGTGACTGGCTGAGTTGTGAAGTTCGATAGGGGGCGATGCGTTTTGTGAGCGCATCGCCCCTTTGTTTTCCTGGTTTCCGATCTTAAACGCTATTTTTCATGAGTAATACAACGTAAACCGATTGAAATTACACGATTGTCGGCTTTTAATTTGACATTATCCGTATAATGTCTTTATCCATGTTGGGGCGGCCGCAAAAAAAAGCGGTGACCGGGCCTCACCCCAGCCGCCGCATCATTAGCACTTTCCGATCCGAAATCGGGAAAACTTCCGCCCCCGCAACCAGTTCGCAGCCGCATCAGCTCTGCGTGGCGAACTCCATACGCCGCTGCGCCGAGTCGTACCTGCACACGACCTTCGCGCCCTCCTTCACCTCCCCCTTGAGCATCTCCTTCGCCAGCTCGTTCTCCAGCGTCTGCTGAATCTGGCGCTTGAGCTCGCGCGCGCCGTATTCGGGCCGATACCCTTCAGCGGCAAGGAAATCCACCACGCTCTCGTCGAACGTCAGTTCGATGTCCTGACTACGCGCCATGCGCTGGACCTGCTCGAGCTGCAGGCGCACGATCGCGCGCAGTTCATCGTCGGTGAGCGGCTTGAACACGATGATGTCGTCGATGCGGTTCAGGAATTCCGGCCTGAAATGCTGGCGCAACTCGCCCAGCACCGCGCTTTGCATCGAGGCGTCGGCGCTCGAGAGGAAGCCCGGGCCCGAGCGCTTTTGCCCCGACACCACGTCCGAGCCGAGATTGCTCGTCGCGATCACGATCGTATTGCTGAAGTCGACCACGCGCCCCTTGCCGTCCGTGAGCCGGCCATCGTCGAATACTTGCAGCAGCACGTTGTAGACGTCGGAATGCGCCTTTTCGATCTCGTCGAGCAGGATCACGCAGTAAGGACGGCGGCGCACGCGCTCGGTGAGCTGGCCGCCCTCGTCGTAGCCGACGTAGCCAGGCGGCGAGCCGATCAGGCGCGACACCGCGTGGCGCTCCATGTACTCGCTCATGTCGATGCGCACGATGGCGTCCTCGTCGCCGAACACCACTTCGGCCAGCGCCTTCGCGAGCTCCGTCTTGCCGACGCCCGTGGGCCCGAGGAACAGGAACACCGCGGTCGGCCGCCGGCCGCGCCGCAAGCCCGCGCGCGAGCGGCGCACCGCATCGCTCACCGCCGTGATCGCCTGCTCCTGGCCAATCACGCGCTCGTGCAGGCGCGCCTCCATCTCCAGCAGGCGCGTGCGTTCCTCCGCCGTCAATTGCGTGACGGGCACGCCCGTGAGCTTCGAGACGATCTCGGCGACCTGCTCGGTCGTCACGTCGGAGGTCACCGAGCCGAGGCGCCCTTTCCATTCGCCCGTGGCGTCGGCGAGCGCCTTCTCTTTCTGCGCGATGGGCTCGTCGAGCGCATGCGCGCGCTCGAAGTTCTTGCGCGTCGCCGCGTAGTCCTGCTCGCGCTTGAGCTGCGCGAGCTCGGACTCGAACTCGAGAATCTGCGCGGGGCGCGAGGTGGCCGAAAGATGCACACGCGCCGCCGCCTGGTCGACGAGGTCGATCGCCTTGTCGGGCAGGAAGCGGCCCGTGATATAGCGGTCGGAGAGTTCGGCCGCCGACACGAGCGCGTCGTCGCGTATCGTCACGTGGTGATGCACTTCGAGCTTGTCACGCAGGCCACGCAGGATGTTGATGGTCTGGTCCACACTCGGCTCGTTCACGAATACCGGCTGAAAGCGGCGTTCGAGCGCGGCGTCCTTTTCGATGTACTTCTGGTACTCCGAAAGCGTTGTCGCGCCGATCAGGTTCAGCTCGCCGCGCGCCATCGCCGGCTTGAAGACGTTGGCGATGTCGAGTCCGCCCTCGTTGCCGCCCTGGCCCGCGCCCACGATCATGTGCACTTCGTCGATGAACAGCACCAGGCTGTCGCGTTGCGCGTTGATTTCCTCCATCACGCCCTTCACGCGCTCTTCGAATTCGCCGCGATACTTCGCGCCCGCGATCAGGCCGTTGACGTTGAGTTCGACGAGGCGCCGGCCGCGCAGCGATTCCGGCACGTCGCCGCCCAGCATGCGTTGCGCGAGGCCTTCGGCGATTGCGGTCTTGCCCACGCCCGGCTCGCCGATCAGCACGGGATTGTTCTTGCGGCGCCGAGCGAGCACTTCCACCACGGTCTCGATCTCGCTCGAGCGCCCGATCACGGGATCGAGCTTGCCTTCGCTCGCGAGCGCGGTGAGGTCGCGGCTGTACTGGTCGAGTTGCGGCGTGGGGCTCGGGGCCTTCGCGGCGGCACGCTCGCGCTGGTCTCCCTGGGCTTCCACGAGGCGTTGCAGCACCTTCTGCGGCGTGACGCCAAGACGGCCGAGCAAATGCCCGGCGAAGCTGTCCTGCACCTGCGCGAGTCCGAACAGCAGATGCTCGGGCGCCACGTAGCTGTGGCCGAGCTCGCGCGAAACGAGAAATGCGCGGTCGAGCGCGCTCTTCAGGCGTGGCGACACGGCCACGCGGCCGTCCTCGCCCGCGGCGGCGGGTTCGCGTTTTTGCGCATTGGCGTCGATGAAGGCGCGCACGTCGTCGGGCTCGATGCCGAGACGCTTGAGCGCGGCCGCCGCCGCGTCGTTGCCGGCGAGCTCGTAGAGCAGATGCTCTGTATCCACTTCGCGGCGGCCGAACTGCACGGCGCGCTCGGCGGCACGCTGGAGCAAGTCGCGCGCCACGTCGCTGAAATAGCGCTCGACGATGGAGCCGTCGCCGGCTTCCATCGTGTGCGGCGCGCCGGAACTCTCCGCTGCTTCCGGTTGCTGCCGGGACGCGCGGAACAGCGATTCGAGCGGGCTCAGTGTGCGCTGATGGCGCGTGAGCTGGGCGTAGTGGTAGTCGCAGACGTCGAGAAAGCGCCGCCTGCCGTCCTGCAACACGGCCACCCGCACGGTTGCGGGACGAACACCGCATATGTCGCAGTTGAACTGAGCCATCTCCCCTCCTTGGTAGCAATGTGCCGTGCACGCGCACGAGTGCACCCGGGAGCCGGGACGACCTGTGCAGCGGGTCAGCGCATGACAGATGAGTGAGTACGCTGCATGGAGCGTGCGTGAGTGCTTGGGCACTCACGCACGCCGACACGCGAGGATGCGAAGAACGCAAAGGCAAAACCCAAAGGCAAAACGCAAGGGCAAAGCGAAGTCCAGCCGTCATCGTAACGTCGATTCGGCTGGCGTGCCGCTTTGCTGCCTGCTTCGCTGCCGGGTGCCGGGCAGAGGGGCGTGGGGCCGAGGACGGCCTGCGGGATGGGCCTCGTCGGGGCGGAAACCGTGCCTGAAAATCAGGCGGAAGGCACCGGCGCCTTGTCCATCCAGGCGCTCAGCAGCGCGGAAGACACCGCGAGAATCGCGGGCCCGATGAACAGCCCCACGATGCCGAACGCGAACATGCCGCCGAGCACGCCGGAGAGGATCAGCAGCATCGAGAGGTTCACGCCGCGCCGGATCAGCACCGGCCGCACGAAGTTGTCGAGCATGACGACCAGCACGGACCAGACCGCGAGCAGGATCGCGGCGACGTGCGCGTCGTGGACGAACAGCCAGATCGCGCTGCCGAACAGCGGCAGGCCCGGCCCGATCTGCGCGAGGCAAAGCATGAGCATCAAGGCGGTGAGCACGCCCGCGCCCGGCACGCCGGCCACCGCGAGCCCGATGCCGCCGAGCGCCGACTGCAGCACCGCCGTCACGACGATGCCCAGCGCCACCGCGCGGATCGCGGCGCCGGCGAGGCGCACGGCCTCCGCGCCGTAACGCGGGCCGACGCGCTCCGCGAAGCGCAGGACATAGGCGGCGGCTTGCTCGCCCTGCATGTACAGCACGCCGGTGATGATCACGGTGACGACCATGTGGATCACGAACACGCCCACCGAAGCGGCATGCCCGATGAGCCAGTGCGCCGCGATCGAGACGTAGGGCTCGAGCCGTGCGAGCAGGCCGCCGGGACCGGCGTCCGAGAGCGTCTGCCACTCGCCGGCCACGCGCGTGCCGACCACGGGCACGTCGTGAATCCAGTCGGGCGGCGGCGGCAACGCGTAGCCGGGCAGCTTGCGGATCACGTCCATGATTTCGCCGCCGTGCTCGGCGAGCGTCGAGATCGCTTCATAGAGCGGCAGGACGATCACGACCAGCAGGATCAGCAGCATGATGAAGGTGGCGATCCCGCGCCGCTTGCCGCAGCGGCGCTCGACCGCGAGCATCGCGGGCCAGGTCGCCACGACGATCATGGTGGCCCAGATGAGCCCCGGAATAAACGGGCGCATGACGTACAGGGAGCCGACCGTCAATGCGCAGAGAATCGCGACGATAAACAGTACGCGAGCAATATCTGGCAGGTCTTGCGACTTCACGGGGTCTCCTCGCGGCAGGCAGGCCGCATCAATGCAATGGACTCGAACTGGCTCGGCGGCATCGTGCTTCCGGGCCCGGACGTGCCGGCCCGGGAGCGCGCCGCCGCCGACCCGCTAGTCTATCCCGGATAGGCCCTGATCCGTCGCGAAATAGCGCTCAACCGGCTCAGCTCGCCTCGATCGCCGATAATGGCCGCTCCGCTTCCCGCGCAACCGTCCAACCGAAAATCGCCATCCGCGAAAGAGACCCGCCATGTCCGCAACCGAATCGAAACTGCCCTGCGTGCTCCTCACCAACGACGACGGCATCGACGCGCCCGGTCTCGCCGTGCTCGAAGCCGTCGCGTCCGAGCTCGCGCATGAAGTGTGGGTGGTCGCGCCCGAGCACGACCAGAGCGGCACGTCCCATTCGATCAGCCTGCACTCGCCGCTGCGCGTGAGCCGACGCGGCGAGCGCCGCTTCGGCGTGCTCGGTACGCCCGGCGACTGCGTGGTCATGGCCGTGCGCCACCTGATGGGCGACGTGACGCCCACGCTCGTGCTCTCGGGCATCAACCGCGGCGCCAATCTTGGTGTGGAGACGATGTTTTCGGGCACGGTGGGCGCGGCCATGACGGGCCTGCTGCTCGGCCTGCCGTCGATCGCGCTTAGTCAGACCTTCCGCGACCGCGAGCACGTGCGCTGGGATACGGCCCGCGCGCTCGCGCCCGACGTGATCCGTCGCCTCGCGGCGATTTCGCACGAGGCGCCGGTGTGTCTGAACGTGAATTTCCCCGATGTGGCGGCGAGTGCGGCGGGACCGCTCACGGTCACGCGTCAGGGCGTGGGACTCGTGCAGGGCATCGATGTGGTCCCGCAGATCGATCCGCGCGGGATCGAATATCACTGGCTGCGTTTCACGCGCGGCCCGCGCGAGAACGGACCCGATTCGGAAACGGCCGTGGTGAACTCGGGGCGCGTTTCGGTCACGCCGCTCTATTTCGATCGCACCGATGAACGGACCTTCTCGGTGCTCGAGCACGCGCTGGGCACGGGCCGCTGATCGGGCAGCGGCGCGCGCCCGCCGCGTTCAGTCCTGCACGAGCGCGAGCACGCGCAGGGGGCTGCCCGACCCGGCCTGAATCTTCAGCGGCGCCGAGACGATCACCGCGCCCGTGGGCGGCAACTGATCGAGGTTCTTCAGGCACTGCAGGCCATAACGGTTTGACCCATGCATGAGCGTGTGGCACGGATACGGCACGGGCCAGGCGTAAGCCTGCCCCGCGTCGGTATTGATGGTCTCGACGCCGAAGCCATGCACCTTGCGCTCGTGAATCAGCCACTCGACGGCCTCCTGCGTCGGCCCCGGCGTATGCGCGCCGTCGTCGCGCAGATTCAGGAACTCGGCCGGGTCCGTGCGCTTCGACCAGTCCGAGCGCAGCAGGACCCACGCGCCTGCGGGAATGCGGCCGTGCCGCGCCTCCCACGCCTCCAGAAAGCCCACAGTCAAGAGCCAGTCCGGATTCGCGGCCACTTCGGCGCTCGCGTCCACGACCACGGCCGGCGCGATGAAATTTTTCACGTCGATGGTGTCCACGGCGTTCTGCGCGTGGTCCTTACCGGAAATCCAGTGCACCGGTGCATCGAAGTGCGTGCCGGTATGCTCGCCGCACGAAAAATTGTTCCAGTACCAGCCGGGGCCTTGCTCGTCGTACTGGCTGATCTTCTCCATCTTGAACGCCCATACCTGGCCGAACTGCGGCGGCAATTGCAGCGCCGGAAATTCGGGCGACAGCGTTTGCGTGAGATCCACCACGCGCACACGGCCGCTCGCCAGATCGGTGGTCAGTTGCTCCAGACTGCTCGTCATCTTGCGCTCCTCTCCTCGTTCACCGCGTTCCATACTCTGCCTGGCGCCTGTGCTGCACATCGCCACACAGTACGCCGGACGCGCTAAAATTATCTTTAGGTCTAAATCAATTCAAAATCATGGTTAACCCCTTTTTTCCTTTCGGCAACAAGGGGCTGGCCGATGTTTGCGACCCCGTCTGCGAACCGCGTTCGCGCGCGAGGGCCATGGTATGTTTGCGTTCCGGCGGAGACAGTCCGCGTTCCGCAGCCCGTGGCCGTCCTTACGCAATTTCCCTGTATGAGCCTGTCTCCCCCCTGCAGCTTTGTCGACAGTTACACCCCGGCGCTCCTTGCCCAGGTCAGCCAGTTGATCTCCGGTGAATTCCACGTGATCGTGCAGGCAGCCGGTTTCGAGATCTCGGACTGGCGCGTGCTCTCCACACTTTCCGATGGGAAAGCGATGAGCATCGGTCGCCTCGCGCAAATTTCCGTTACGAAACAGCCGACCGTGACGCGTCTGCTCGACCGCATGGAGGCGCAGGGCTACGTCAAGCGCATTCCGAGCGAGACGGACCGGCGCGTCACGCTCGTGCGCATCACGCCGCAAGGGCAGAAGCTCGTCTCCGAACTGATCGTGCAGGCCAGGCGGCACGAGGATCAGGTGCTTGCGCCGCTCGGTGCACAAAAGGCCGAAGAACTGAAGGCCACGCTGCGCATGCTGATCGAACTGCACCGGCCACCGGCCTGACACCGGGGCACGCGCGCCCCGCCACCGCACGCGCGAACGGCTCAGCCCTCGCTTGCGCGCGCCTCGGCCTCTTGCGCGGCGCCTTCTATCGCACGACGCAAATCGTCCGGAATCGGCATGGCCTTATGGGTGTCGAGCGACGTCGTCACGATGGTCTGCTGGGCGCTCATGCGCACGACGCCGTCCGTGCCCGTGCAGGCCCACGCGAGCGTGAGCGACGCCTGGCCGATGCGCGCCACCTCGAGCGAGAGCCACACTTCGTCGCCCATCTTGCTGACCGCCTTGAAATCGACCTCCAGATGCACCGTGGGCATGCCCACGCGGCGCGCGCCGATCACGCCGTGATAGCCCTCGGGCAAGAGCGCGTCGATCCACGACTCGATGAGATCGTTGAACAGCACGAAGTACTGCGGATAGAACACGATGCCGGCCGGATCGCATTCGGAAAAGTGAATCTTGTGCTGGCGGCGAAACACGGGCGCGTTCGTTTTCATTGCGATGTCTCCCTCGAAGGACGCGCGGCGATTATGCCAGCGCGTGCCGCGTGAGCGCGGCGCGCAGCTTGTGGCCGTGCTCGTCGGCGAGCGCCGCGTCGCGCAGCTCGCGCAAGGTCGCGGGCGCAAGGCGCGCGCCCGCGCGCCCGACCGCGCCCATGAGGGTCTGGTAGTTCGCGAGCCCGCGCGCATGCGTGTCGCTGTAGCCCTTCACGAGACGCTGGCATTGCGCGACTTCGGTGGCCAGCGCCGGATTGTGCTGCGCGGACTGCACGATCTGCTGCAACCAGGCCTCGATGCGCGCGCTTTCCAGTTCGTAACGCAGCGTGCGCCGGCGCATGCCGCGCAGACGCGCGACCGCGTAGAGCATCAGGTAACCGCGCAGCGAGCTCGTCCTGACCACGCGCCCCGCTTTCGTATGGCGCTTGACGAGGCGGTGGATCGCGTGCGGCTTCGCGAGCCAGCGGCCGAGCCCGGCGGGCAGCGTCTCGCAGATCTCCTCGATGCGCGGGTGCATGAACTCGTTGATCGCGAGCAGCTGGTCCGGCTGCGCACGCACCTCGCCGCGCACGCGGTCGAAACGCGAGGCGCGCGTCTTGAGGTCGGCCACGCGGATCGTGTCCTCATACGACATCCACAGCGCGAGATGGCGCACCGTTTCGCGCAACAAGGCTTCCGGCGCGTCGGGCAGCGTGCGGCGCAGGTTCGCGAGCCGGTCGAGATAGAGCGCCGCATATTCGGGGTCCTGATAATCGATCAGCCTGCGCACGCCCTCGATGGCGAACGACTGGACCCCCGCCGGCAATTCCGCGCGCACGCGTTCGAGCAGACGGGCCACGGCGGGATCGCGAGGCGCAGGCGCTGGCCCTTGCCCGGAAGGCTGCGCGCCGTTCTGCGCGCTGTCCTGTGTCTCGTCGGTGCCCGCCCGCGTATAGCCCAGATCGAAGGCCCGCAGGCTGGGCTTCACGCCCACGCCGCCGCGCTCGATGGTTTCCTCGAACTGGCGGCGGCTGAACGGCAGCACGCCGGTCCCGGCCAGCGCGCCGAACAGCACCGCGCTGATCACGCTGCCGCTTGCTTCGGCGGCCTGCGCCATGTCGAAACGCACGAAGCGCTTCGAGGCCTGGCCCGCATGCGCGACGAGCGCGCCGTCGTCCACGCGGCCATCGCCCATCGCGGTCTTTTCGGCGATCGAATAGACGCGATGCGTCGAGGCCACGAGCGTCGTGCGCTCGGGTGTCACGAGCCCGCGCTGCACGGCGCGGCCCGCCTCCATCAGCTCGGAGGCCAGCACCACGTCGACGTCGCCGGGCAACGGCATCAGCGCGAGAATGGGCGTGCGCGGCTCGCTCTCGTCGCGCGCGAAGAGCTCGACGTAGTAGATCGTCGCGCCGGTGCGCTGCGCGACGCCCGGCACCGAGGTGGTCTGCGCGTAATAGCCGTTGTGCTCGCCCAGGTCGACGACCCAGTCGGCCAGCACGCCGCCGCCCTCGCCGCCCATGGCGAGAATCGCAATCTTGATCGGTTGTGCTTTGTTCATGGTCTAGCCCAAGAGTCGGAAGGCATGCTCAGAAGGCATGGCGCGCGCGGCGTCGCGCCTCGCGGCGTTGCAGCCAGCCGATGGCCGCATCGCGCATGCGCTGGCGCAGCTTGTCCATTTTCGTAGGATTGCTGATGATCTGCGCGCGATAGAACGACGGGCACAGCACCGCCGCGTGCGAAACCTCGCCGCACAGCCCGCAGCCCACGCAACTGTCGAGCACGCTCGCGACCGGGTCGGTGCGCAGCGGATCGGGGTTCGGCTTGATCGAGAGCGACGGGCAGCCCGAGAGGCGGATGCACGAGTGATCGCCCGTGCAGGTGTCCGAATCCACGCCGAAGCGTTCGCGCACCACACGCTCGCCCGCGGCGATGGCCTTGCGCTGCTTCGGCTTCTCGCGGCGCTGCTTGTTCAGCATGCACTCGCTCTGTGCGATCAGCACCTTCGGCCCTTTCTCGCTGGTGGTGAGCGCTTCCTTGAGCGTCGCCATCATCGTCTTGAGATCGTAGGTACGGCGCACCGCCTTGACCCATTTCACGCCCACGCCGCGCACTGCCTGCTCGATTTCGTGGCCGGTGCTGCGCGTGGGGTTGAGCGCCGTCGACGAAAGAATGTCCTGGCCGCCCGTCGCCGACGTATAGCTGTTGTCGACGACGATCGTGAGGTTGTCGCTCTTGTTGAATACCGCGTTGGCGATGCCGCTCGTGAGGCCGTTGTGCCAGAAGCCGCCGTCGCCCATCACCGAAATGGCGCGCTTGTCCGCGCTCGCATTGAGCGCCGATGCGCTCGCGCTGCCGAGACCATAGCCCATGGTCGTCGCGCCCAGGTTGAACGGCGGCAGGATCGAGAACAGATGGCAGCCGATGTCGGCGCTCACGTGGTGCGGGCCCAGCTCGCGCTCGACGAGCTTCATTGCCGTGAAGATCGGGCGCTCCGGGCATCCCGTGCAGAAGCCGGGCGGGCGCGCGTGCACGCTGGCGTCGAGTGGCGGCACGGTCGCCGCCTGGACGCCTTCCCCACTTTCCACGCCTTGCGTGTTGTTGGCCTGCGCGGCCTCGGGCGCTGAGCTGGCAACGGCCGCAGCTTCGGCGGCCACCGCCTTCACCGGAATCACCTTGCGCGGCACCGGTTGCGGTTCGAGCACGCCGTAGCGCTCGAAGAACGCGCGCAGTCCCTTCATCACCGTGGCCGCGTTGTATTCGCCGGCGAGCGGCAGCACGTCCTTGCCATGCAGCGCGGCGCTCACGCCGCGTTGGCGCAGGATCGCGCTTGCGTTCTGCTCGACGAAGTTCGGCTGCCCTTCCTCGATCACGAGCACGGCGCGCTTGCCCGCGCAAAATCGTTCCCACTCCGGATCGATGAGCGGATACGCGACGTTCATCACGTAGAGCGGAATGTCGGTTTCGCCGTAGACGTCCGCGAGGCCGAGCCGCTCCAGCGCGCGCAGCACCGTGTTGTAGCTGCCGCCCTGCACCGCGATGCCGATGTCGCGCGCGCCGGCCGAGAAAAATTCGTTGAGCTGGCGCTCCTCGATGAATTTCACGGCGGCCGGCCAGCGCTCGTGAATCTTTTCGCGCTCGTGCAGGAAGCTCGCGGGCGGCAGCACGATGCGCTCGACGTCGCGCGCGGGATGCTCGAGCGCGTCCTTGATGGTGAACGCGGAGCGGCGATTCCCGGACGCGACGAACTGGCCGTGCACGTGGCACGCGCGAATGCGCAATTGCAGCATGACGGGCGTGTTGCTGGCCTCGGAAAGATCGAAGCCGTCCTTCACGGCCTGCACGATCGAGGGCAGATTGGGGCGCGGATCGAGCAGCCAGATCTGCGACTTCATCGCGAACGCGTGGCTGCGCTCCTGCATGATCGAGGAGCCTTCGCCATAGTCTTCGCCGACGATGATGAGCGCACCGCCCGTCACCCCGCCCGAGGCGAGATTCGCGAGCGCGTCGGACGCTACATTGGTGCCCACCGTGGCCTTGAAGGTGACCGCGCCGCGCAGCGGATAGTTGACCGAAGCGGCCAGCGACGCTGCGGCGGTGGCCTCGCTCGCGCTGTTCTCGAAGCGGATGCCGTGGTCGCTCAGGATGTCCTGCGCGTCCGCGAGCACATCCATCAGATGCGAGATCGGCGCGCCTTGATAGCCAGCCACATAGGCCACGCCCGATTCGAGCAGCGCCTTCGTCACGGCGAGAATGCCCTCGCCGCTGAACACCTCGCCCGCGCCCAGGCGCAGCTTCTTCACTTCTTCGACAAACGACCGCTCTGCCATGACCGTCCCCTTCGATAATCTTTCTCTGGCGCACGGCACGACCATGCCCGACGCCAGATCAGTATAGTTTAGATTTAAATATTTCCAAAATCATAGTTAACCCGGCAATCGGCCGTCCCACGGAGCGTGGCCGCGTGGCAAAAAGGGCAAGACCGCTCAAAAAATGCACTTTCATGCAGCCGGCAGAATAGTGCCGGCTGCCTGCATGAAGCGGATGAAGTCTGAAGAATCGGGCCGATGCAGCGGCCGGCGCTCAGATCACCAGCCGCGAGACCTTCACGCCTTCGAGCGAAACACCGGCCATCAGACCGGCATTGGTCAGCACGAACGCCTCGACGGGACTGGTTGCCGTCGAGGTATCGATATTGCCGTTCGCCCCCACGGTCACGAGCGCGACCGTGGCGTCGGCGCCGGCCGACCAGCCCTGGCTGTTCACGAAGTCGTTGAGCGCGCCCTGGTTCATGAACGCGAAGATGATGGCCTTGGACTGCGCACCGATCTGCAAGCCGAACGAGCCGCCGAGCGTGCTGTAGTAGCCCTCGCTACGCCCGGCCACGCGCAGCGCGCCGGTGCCGTACTGCGCGCCGATCCAGAAGCCCGCCGCGATCACGCTCGGGAATACCAGCACGCCGCTCGCCTTCGAAAGCAACTCGCGTGAGCCGGTCACCGTGCTATAGAGGCGCGTAAGCGTGGCGTCCACGCTCGCGTCGATGGCGTTGCGCCTGGCCGCGTTCTGGGCGGCGCTGTTGCCCGAGCCCAGCGGGGTCGTCGTGCAGCCGGCGAGAGCGAGGCCGCTCGCGGCAAGCGCGGCGCTGGAGCTGAGAAGAAATTGACGTCGGCGCATTGAGTGGTTCCTGTCAAGACAAAGCCATGAAGAAGAGGCTCGCGCGCGCAAGGGCTGCGCGAAGCGCCACAGGATAGCGTGCATGGTCGCCGGCCGCTGCATCGACGCAATCTGTGCGTTTCCCGCGGGCAACCGCGGCGGCCATGCCGGCCCTTCCCTGGCGGGATAGGACCATGCGCGGCGCATCGAGTTCGCGCCGCGCCGCCGAAAGCCACCGGGCTCCGGGCCGTCGCCGCACAATGCTGCGGCGCGGCATACCCCTCCGCATGGCCATCTTGCGCCACGCGAATCCTCACGAATCCACGCCATCGTTTCTCGAAATCGTCCGATTTTGTTCGTCAGACTCAAGCGATAGAGTCAAGACATGACGCGAACAACGTCGCCTTGCTCCCAACCCACTCGAACCCGATACCGCGATGTCCATCGTCCAACCCCTTCGTCAGAAACGATCCGCTGCGTCGTGGATCCTGGGCGCTTGCGACTCGGCGAGCGGCTTCGGGGTCTACCTCCTGCCGGTCTTCTACATCGCCTTCTTCGCCACGCTGTTCCTGCTCTGGCGCGAGCCCGGTTCCACCTTCTGGCTGATTGCGGCGGGCGGCGCCCTCGGCTGGGCCATGATGGCGTGGGCGGTCGTGTTCTGCCTCGCCAGCGCGAGGCCTGCCAGCGCACCCGCGCACGGCCGCGCGGAAGCCGCCCATGCCGCTCAGCCGCGCATGCGCCCCGCGCCGCTGCGGTTCGCGCAGATGCCCACGCGCTCGTGCCTCCAGGCCTGCGCCACGGCATCGGGCAGCGAAGCCCGCTTTTCGGTCGCCTGCTTCCACGCGCGCTGTCCGGCAGCCAACACGGCGGACGCGCATGGCACCGGCGCAGCGCATCCGCAAGCCGATCGATGATGCAACCGACAATGCCGCTGATAACGCAACCGCATGCCGCAACGCCCGGACGAGCCTGACCTGTGCCACGGACCGTAGTCCTGCGCGAAGCACCGCGACACCCTGCAACAGGCCAGACAGACCGCTGACATATAATGAGATAGGCATCCGGCATTGCCGCGGGGCCGGCCTCGCGCCTTCCTTCAGACTGAGAATCCAGCAAGCGCTCACGCTCATGACGAATGCCATACAAGACCTGCGGATCGTGGTGGCCGACGACCATCCGGTCGTGCTCTCGGCCGTCACCGACTATCTGGGCCAGCTACCCGGACACCGGGTCGTGGCAACCGCCGGGTCGGGCGCCGAGCTCGTCGACACATTGCGCAGCACCCCTTGCGACCTCATCGTCACCGACTTCTCGATGCAAGGCGGGCTCGAGGACGAAGACGGGCTGCGCCTCATCAGCCGCCTGCGCCGGCTCTATCCGGACATCCCCGTGGTGGTGTTCACGATGCTCACCAATGGCGGCATCCTGCACGAGCTCGCCGAGCTGGGCGTGGCCGGCCTCGTCGGCAAGGACGAGCCGATCCCGACGCTCGCGCAAGTCTGCCAGCGCGCGCTGGTCGAGCCGGGCACGACGCTCTCCGCGCGCATTGCTGAGCGGCTCGCCACGGAAGGCTCGACCGCCGACGAATTCCGCCGCACCAACCCGCTCTCGCCGCGCGAGCTCGAAGTCGTGCGTCTCTTCGCACTCGGCCTGAGCGTCACGGAAATCTCGAAGCGCCTGAGCCGCTCGGTGACGACCGTCGCCACCCAGAAGCGCGCGGCCATGCGCAAGCTCCACCTCGAATCGAACGCCGACCTGATCCGCTACGCGAGCGAACACGGATTCGCATGATGGAACGGCGCATGGCCTCGCTGGCTTCGCCCCTCGACGCGCTCAAGGCTCTCGAACGCAACCTCAAGCGCGAGCGGCGCGTCTTCGCCATGCTGCTCGCGCTGCTCGCATTTGCGGGGCTCGTGGCCGCGTGCGTGGCGGCGTTCAGCATCGGCGCGGCCTCGCTCTCGAGCCAGGCCGCGCAGCTGCGCACGCTCACGGCGCAAACGAACGAGTTCCTTTTGCGCCGCTACTCCCTCCTGTCGAGCATGCGGCTGCTGTTCTCGCTGGAGGAGGCGGGCAGGTTCACGCCGCCGTCTATTGCCGAGACGCCACAGCGCTGCGCACCGGCTTTCGCGGGCGTCGCCGGCTCGCCCGCTGTGCAGGCGCTGTGCGAGCGCGCCGCGCAGATGGCTTCGCGCGTCAGCCCGGATTCGCCGATGCTCTTCGTGCTGCTCGACGGCAGCGCCGCATGGGGATACCAGCTCACGCCAAACCCGCACAGCAAAAACCACGAGCCCTTGCACGAGGGCGTGGATGACGCGCGCATGCTGGTGGACGCCGCGCTGCTGCGCATGAGCGCGCACGGCATCGACCCGATGGATCAGGGCCACTGGCGCGACGTGATCTGGTTCCGCCCCCCGCCCGGGCTAGGCTTTCCCTCCCAGCTCATGCTGGGGGCGGCAACTGTTCTTAAGGATGCCAAACCTTATGCGCTGGTGATCACGAGCGTCGATCTGGGCGCGCTGCCGAAAGTGCAGGCTCCGGACACCCCGGACATCGAGCCAACCCTGTTCGACAGCGACGGCACGATGCTGGCCGGAACCTTGTCCGCACCGGCCGCGCAGTACGTCGACCGTGTGGTCGCGACACTGCCCGTCGAGCGCTTCCACCTGCTGCCGCGCTTCGGCTGGGCGCTGCGCGAGCAGCCGCTCGAATATCAGTTCGGCCATTACACGCTCGCGCTGCCCTGGGATGCGCAACTCGCGCTGATCCGCACGCCGCTCGCCGTCATCCTGCTGATGACGGCGGCGCTCGTGGCGCTGCTCGTCGCGCTCGCGCGCTACTGGAACCGGCACGTGCTCGAGCGCACCTATGCCAAAGCCACGCGCGCGCTCGAAGGCGAGCTGCTCAACCACCTGCTCGTGCACGCGACGCCGGTCGGCTTGTGCATCGTGCGGCAGCGCGACTTCGAAATCGTGATCGCAAACCAGATCGTGCGCAACGTGCTCGGCCTCGACACGCACGCCACCCGGCTGCCCGGCGCCCTGTGCGTCGAGTTCGAGAAGCATCTGCCCTACGTGCCGTCGACGGCCGGCGACACGCCGATCCACGTCCTGCCGTTCTCGCTCGTGCGCGACGACGGCGAAAGCGTGCATCTGGAGATCACCTACGCGCCCGCGTCGATGTATCGCGAGGACGTCATGTTCTGCGCCTTCGCCGACATGTCGCAGCACTACGAGGCCGAGCGCTTGCTGCGCGAAGCGAAGCGCACGAGCGACGAAGCCGCGCGCAGCAAGGTGAGCTTCTTCGCGGCGATGAGCCACGAGATCCGCACGCCGCTCGCCTCGCTCGTCGGCAACATCGAGCTGGTGGCGCGCGGGCCGCTTGCACCCGAGCAGGAGGCGCGCGTGCAGGCCATGCAGGTGTCTTCCTCGGAACTGCTGCAGATCGTGAGCGACGTGCTCGACTTCTCGAAGATCGACGTCGGCGCGATGACGCTTTCTGAGGAGCCCGAATCGATTGCGGCGCTGCTCGTGCGCATCGCGCTCGCGCATGCGCCGCTTGCCGCGCGGCAGCAGTTGCCGTTCTATCTCGTGATGGAGCGCAGCGTTCCCGCACGGCTCTACTTCGATTCCGTGCGGCTCGCGCAGATCGTGAACAATCTCTTGAGCAATGCGTTCAAGTTCACGCACTCGGGCAAGGTCGTGCTGCGCGCGAACTGGCGCGACAACGCACTCGAAATCAGCGTGGCCGACTCGGGCGTGGGCATGCCCGACTCGCTCAAGGCGCGGCTGTTCCAGCCGTTCACGCAGGGCGACGAGCACCGGCTCACGGAGGCGCGCGGCACGGGCCTCGGCCTGTCGATCTGCGGACGCCTCGCGAAACTTATGCACGGGCGCTGCGAGGTGGAGAGCACGCTCGGCGTGGGCACGCGCGTCATCGTTACGCTGCCGCTGCGCGTGGAAGGCAAGGCCACCGCGGGCGAGGAATGGGCTCTGCCCGACGTGCATCCGGCCATGCTGTGCCGCGCGCCCGAAAATCACGAATGGCTCACGAATCTCTTCGACCCCAAGGTCAGCACGCCCACCTGGCTGAGCGCCAACGAAGCGCCGCCGCGCGAAGGCACATGGGACTATCTGCTCGTGACGGGCGAGTTTTCGGTCGACGACGTGCAGCGACTGTGGGGCGGCACGGCCAACGTGGTGTGGTTGCGCCAGGACGGACCGCTCGTGCCGCTCGCGCGCGAAGACGGCGGCGCGGAAGTGAGTCTCTACAGTCTCGCGGGCATTCGTACCGCCACGCAAATGCTGCGTGGCCGGGCCGGCGCGGCCGCACCCACCGTGCCGACCGGCGCGGGGATTCGCGCTGGAGCGGCTGCCGGATCTGCCGGAGCAGAGCCGCTGCAAGACAGCGATTTCCGGCGGCTGAACGTGCTGATTGCCGAAGACAATCTGCTCAATCGCAGCCTCCTGCGCGATCAGTTGCGCACGCTCGGTGCGAACGTGACCGAAGCGAAGGACGGCGAAGAAGCGCTCGCGCGGCTCGACGACGTGCATGTGGACGTCGTGCTCACCGACCTCAACATGCCGAAGATGAACGGCTACGAACTGCTGCAGGCCACGCGCGCGAAGCACGTGGGGCTGCCTGTCTATGCGGTGAGCGGCAACGCGCTGCCCGAGCAGATCGCGCAAGGCCGCCTGTCCGGCTTCACCGATTATCTGAGCAAGCCTGTGCCGCTCGCGGCGCTTGCGCGCGTGCTCGCCGACGTGGCGGCGAATCCGCGCAGCGTGGTGCAGGCCGCCGTCGCCGAGGCCGCGATGAGCCCGATGGAAACCCCTCAGGCGCTTGCTGCTCGCACCGGTGCACAGCCCGACGACGACGATGACGACGACGATCTACCGCGCTTTCCCGCGTTGTCGCCCGCGCTCGCGCCGCTCTTTGTCGAGCAGGCCGACCACGATATCGCCGACTATGCGCAGATTGCGTCGGCGCGTGACTTCCAGCAACTGCGCGACTGGGCGCATCGCGTCTCGGGCGGTCTTGCCGTGCTGGGCCCCTCGATGCTCAACGAGGCCTGTCTGGAACTACGCGCAACGATGCGCGAAGCCGGCAAATGGACCAACGATGTGGGCGCGCTCTCGGAGGCGGTGGTAGCGGAACTGGAGGCGCTGCGCGAGCAGGCCTCGACGCCGGATTCGGCCTGAATTGGCCTGAATCGGCCGGGTTTTGACCTGAGGAAGGGGAGCTGCCAGAAGCAACGCCTCAAAAGCTCACATGCGATTCTGAAGAAATGCGGGGCCAGCGGACTTTGCCTGATGAGGGCACTCGCCACACTGCCTGCGTACGCACCACTGGCGCAGCACGCTTCCCTCGAGTGGGCAGCCGGCCGGATTGCGCGCGGTGGCATGGGTGCGCGCTTCGAGCCTCAATGCATACCCGTCGGGCAATTCGATGCCGCAACGGCTCACCCGCGCTCTGGCTTCGCGAGCGGACGGCGCATGCTCCAGCGCGGCGGCATCGCCATCATGGCGCAGCGCGCGTACACCACAAGGCTCGGCGGTGCGGGCCATCCATCTCAGGCTGGGCGCCTGGCGAATTGAAAAGACGGGCATGATCGTTCGCCGCGAAAAAGGCGGCGCCATAAATCGTTGCAGACAGCAGCAATTGTCGCTCGCCGCCCACGCACTCGCCATAGAACATGTTCGAAATCGCCGCCGCAAATCGATTCTCGCGCCCCGCTCTCCCCCAATACTCCGCTGCTTATGACCGTCTTCAGCGCGATAGCCCGCATGCGCAACTCGCGCACATCATGGTAGACTGCGCCGCGCAATCGCTCGCTCCGTCATGAACTTACGCAAACACACCCTGTTGACCGCATGGCTTGGCCTCGTCGCCATGTGGCTCATCGTGCTTGCGCCGCTCGTGAGTCAGCTCGTTGCCGCGCATCACGCGCACGAGCCCGACGCAACGCTTTGCTCCGCGATGCAGCCGGCCTCTACCGCGCCGCATCTTTCGCACGACGATGCATTCGGCGCATGCGGCTACTGCCATCTGCTCGAACATCATGTCGCGATGCCGGGCGTCCCCGTGCCCGAGTCCTCGCGCGCACTCGTGGCCACGCTCGAGCGCGTCGCGCCGCTCTCCACCCGCCACACGCCGTTTGGCGCCTTCCCCACGGGCAGGCCACGCGCCCCACCATTCGTTTCCTGACTGCCGCCGTCATCGGCTGCACGTTCGCGTTTCTTTCGCACCCACGTTCGCGATTCAGTCTGCCCGCGCCACGCATGATCGGGCGCAGGCCCCCGCGTTGTCGATAGCGTCGGCAATGCGCATCGTCGCGTGTGCATCGAAACCCGTGCTGTAGCACGCGCAAGCCCGTCTATCGGGGCGATTGCGCGGTGCTCGCGTGCAGCCGCACGTCCATCGCCTTCGGGAAACTTCGTCATGTCCACGCCCACCCCGCGCGGCGCGCGCATTCGCTCGCAGCTCCATGCGTGCCTTGGCGCGTCTTTCAAGCCACGTTTCAAGCCGTCTTTTAGCGGCCCGCTCACGCGGACAGGATTCGGCCTCGTGCCGCTGTCGCTGCTCGCGCCCATTGCGTCTCTGACGCCCATCGCATCTTTTGCGGCCGACGCGGTGACGTCCAGCTCCGCGTCCGTCCACACGACCGACGCCAGCGCCGACGCCACGCTGCCCACCGTCGCCGTGAGCGCCGCGAGCGGCGGCACGGCCAGCGCCGCCATACCCGCCGTCGACCCGAACCTGCCCGCCACGGTCGAGACCGTCACGCCGGCGCAGTTCCAGAACTGGAACGTCGTCAACACCGAAGACGTGCTCAAGTACCTGCCGAATCTGGCGGTCCGCAAGCGCTTCGTCGGCGACCTCAATTCGATCATCGCCGTGCGCGGCACGAGCAACACGCAAAGCGCGCGCGGCCTCGTCTATGCCGATGGCCTGCTGCTCTCGAATCTGCTCGGCAACAGCTACTCGTTTCCGCCGCGCTGGTCGATGGTGTTTCCCGACCAGATCCAGCAAGTGGACGTGATCTACGGGCCGTATTCGGCGCTCTATCCGGGCAATTCGCTCGGCGCCACGGTGCTGATCACGACGCGCATGCCGAAGCAGTTCGAAGCCAATGCGGACGTCAAGGCGTTCGCGCAGCACTTCAGCCTCTATGGCGTGAACCAGAATTTCAACGGCAGCGAAATGAGCGCCTCGATAGGCGACGCGATCGGCAAGTTCTCGTACCTGCTCGGCGTCAATCACCTCGAGAACACGAGCCAGCCGCTGCAGTTCGCGACGCTCGCGCAATCACAGACGCCCGCGAAACCGGGCGACGTTCCCGTACACGGCGCGTACTTCTACAACAATCAGACCAACACGCCCACGGCCGTGCTGGGCGTGAACGGCGAGGGCATCGAGCACACCGTTCAGGACCAGTTCAAGCTGCGCATGCAATACGACTTCACGCCCACCGTGCAAGGCGGCGCGACGCTCGGCTACTGGCACCAGACCTACGACAGCCAGACCTCGACGTTCCTCTACGATGCGAACGGCAACCCGGTCTATAGCGGCAAGGTGTCGATGGGGGGCTACGAGTACACGATCCCCGCCGCCGCGCTCGCGCCCAGCCGCGGCTGGAGCGAGAACTGGCTCTACGGCGTTTCGCTGCGCACGCATCAGGCGAGCGGCTGGAACGCCGAGGCCATTGCTTCGTACTACGACGTAAGCAACAGCGTCGCGCGCACCGCCAATGCCGGCGGCCCCGGCGATGGCCCCGGTACGATGACGCTCGGCGACGGCACCGGCTGGAAGACGCTCGACCTCAGGACGACGTGGACGCCCGAGCGGCCCGACGCGGGCCTCGGCGCGCACTGGCTCAGCTTCGGTTACCACTACGACAACTATTTCGTCGACAACCAGACCTGGAACACGCTCGCGTGGCGCGACGGCGGCGCGGGCAGCTTCGCCAACGCGTTCTCCGGCAAGACCGAGACGCAGGCGTTCTACGCGCAGGACGCGTGGCGCTTCCTGCCGCGCTGGAAGCTCGTCTACGGCGTGCGCTACGAAGACTGGCGCGCCTACGACGGCTACCAGGCACTCGGCGCTTCGAGCCTGCCCTATGCGAGCGCCGGCGATCGCCACCTCTCGCCGAAGGCCTCGCTCTCGTTCGACGTCACCGACGACCTCACGCTGCGCGCCTCCATCGCGCGCGCGTATCGCTTCCCCACCGTGAGCGAACTGTTCCAGGGGCAGGTGAACGGCTCGTCGATCGTGAACAACAATCCGAACCTGCGCCCCGAAGACGATCTCTCGAAAGAGCTCAGCGCCGAATGGGCGCACTGGAACGGCCTGTTCCGCTTCACGCTCTTTCAGGATGACGTAAAGAACACGATCTTCAGCCAGACCGACACCACGGTCATTCCGAACGTGACGAACTTCCAGAACATCGGCAAAGTGCGCTCGCGCGGCGTGGAAACGAGCTATCAAGGGGAGGACGTGGTCGTGCACGGCCTCGATCTTGCGGCGAACGTGGCTTATACGCAGTCGAAGATTCTCGCCAATGCACAGAATCCGGCGAGCGTTGGTAAGTACTTCTACCGGATTCCGCTGTGGCGCGCGAATCTCGTGGCGACCTACCGCTTCGACGCTAAGAACGCGCTCACGCTCGCAGCCCGCTATTCGGGGCGCCAGTACAACACGCTCACCAACACCGACACCAATCCGGACGTGTTCGGCGGCACGAGCACGTACACGGTCGCCGACATCAAGTACACGTTCCGGCCCACGAAGAGGAGCGAGATCGGCGTGGGCATCGACAACCTGTTCGATGCGCGCTACTTCGTCTACCACCCCTATCCGGGCCGCACGTATTACGTCGAGGCGAAGCTCGGCCTGTGAGCCAGCGCCTGCATTCGTCCCTGCGGAAAACGTCGCAACCATCGCAACCGCAACAGCAACCACCGGCCCGGCGCGCGACCCGCGCCGCCGCGCCGGACCATGAGGAGCATCCGATGTCCGCTACGCTGCCCGTCTCCGGCACGCGCGCCGCCCGCGCCGCCGGCGCCGTTCATCCCGGCTATCGCACGCTATGGCGCTGGCATTTCTATGCCGGCCTGTTCGTCATGCCATTTCTGATCGTGCTCGCGATCACCGGCACGATCTATTGCTTCCAGCCTCAGATCGAGCCGCTGCTGTATCCGCACCGGCTCGTGGTCGCGCCGGCCGCGACGCCTCGCCTGCCCGCCGATGTCCTGCTCGCGCGGGCGCGCGCTGCGCTGCCGCCAGGCGCGCGGCCCGTGCGGGCGCATATCGAAGCGAATCCCGCGCGCAGCGCGGAGTTCGTGTTCGCGCTCGCGGGCGGCGCCAAGGAGAGCGTCTATCTGAACCCGTACAGCGGCGAAGTGCTCGGCACGCTCGACGTTGAGCGCCGCTTCATGCAGGTGGACCGCATGTTGCATCGCAAGCTGCTGCTCGGCAAACCCGGCGAGTTGCTGATGGAGCTCGCCGCCTGCTGGACGCTCGTGATGATCGTGACCGGCGTCGCGCTCTGGTGGCCGCGCCAGGCCAGCGAGCGGGGCTCGACCCGGTGGCGGACGATACTTGCCGCGCTGTGGCCGCGCTTCGGCGCAACGGGCCGGCCGTTCTGGAAGAGCCTGCACAGCGCAATCGGCATCTGGCTCGCGGTGGGCGCGCTCGCCTTCGTCGTGAGCGGCCTGCCGTGGACGGGCTCGTGGGGCAAGCAGTTCAAGGCGCTCGCGACGCGTGCGAGTCTCGGCGAGCCGCGCGGCGCATGGGGCGGCGGCCTGCCGCTGCATTCGACGCTGCCTGGTGCGCAAGGCACGGTATCTGCGGACCACGCCAACCATAGCGGTCAAGCGAATCACGCCTCGGAGACGGAGCACGCGGGCCACGACATGGCGTCGATGCCCGGCATGGTGATGGACGACTTGCCGCTCCCCAACGTGCCGTGGGCCGTGGGCGCCGTGCCGGTGCCGCAATCGCTGGAGGCGAGCGCGCCACCCGCCTCGCACTGGACGCTCGATCAGGTGGTCGCGCAAATGCGCGCGCTCGGCGTGGAAAGCGGCTACGACGTCGCGCTGCCCGCGACGGCAACGGGCGTCTACGTCGTTTCGTACTTCCCGGCGGACCCGCAAGCGGAACGCACGATCTATATCGACCAGTACAGCGGCGCCGTGCTCAAGGACATCCGCTACACCGATTACGGCGCGGTCTCGCAGGCCATTGCGTATGGCACGTCGCTGCATATGGGGCGCTACTTCGGCCTCACGAACCAGCTGATTTGTGCGGCGATCTCGCTCGGGCTTGCGATGCTGGCCGTCACCGGCTTCACGATGTGGTGGCTGCGCCGCCCCGCCCGCACCGACCGCGCAGCACGCGGGATTGGCGCTCCGTCGCGCGAGCGCGCCGCGCCGCCCATGCGTGCGTGGAAGGCGGGCCTTGCCGTGCTCGGCGTGATCTTCCCGCTGATGGGCGCAACGATCCTGGCCGTCTGGGTGCTCGACCGGCTCGCTTTCGGCCGCTCGCGAAATCTTTCGTCTTCCTGACAAATAGACGGTCGCGCCCGCGCGCCGGGCTCGAAAGCACGCTTAAGCAGTGATGCGCGCCCTGCAGTAATCTGAGGACACAATTGTCCTTGAACCCGGCCCTGCATTCCGGTTTCAAAGCAATATCGAGGCCTTGCCTTGCATAGGACCGGAGCCACGCGCGGTGCGCCGGCTCCGGTCGGCGGGAGACAACTGTGTTCCGGCTCTTATCTACATTGGGGATGGCTGCGGCGCTGGCAGGCTGCGTCGCGCCTTATCCGGGCTATTACGACGCCACGTATGGCTATGGCTACCCCTATCCCTACGGCTACGGTTATCCCTATGGGTACGGCTATCCCGCCTACGATTACGGGCCGAGCTTCGGCTTCGCGTACTGGGGCGGCGGTGGCGGATGCTGCTACCACTATCACGGCTGGCACGGTGGTGGTTGGCACGGAGGTGGCGGCTGGCATGGCGGTGGCGGGGGTTGGCACGGCGGAGGCGGCGGCAACTGGCCAAGCGGTGGTGGGCATGGCGGCGGACACGGGCATTAGCGGCGTATCACCCACGCCGTGACGCGCTGGCCTGCATCATCCGCCTGCGCCGAACTGGCCGTGCCGAACTGGCCGTGCCGAACTGGCCGTGCCGAACTGGCCGTGCCGAACTCGCTTGCCGTGCTGAACCGTTCGCGCCAAACCGGCCGCGCCAGGCGCCTCACACGCGCCCATTCACCGAGATCGCGGCGCCCGTAACCGCGCGCGCGTCCGAGGACATCAGAAACGCGATCACCGCCGCGATTTCATCGGGCTGCACCCAGCGCGTGAAATCGGCGTCGGGCATGTCGGCGCGGTTTTGCGGCGTATCGATGATGCTCGGCAAGATCGCATTGACGGTCACGCGCCGGTCCTTGAGCTCCTCGGCCAGCGCTTCGGTGAGGCGCGCCACGCCCGCCTTCGAAGCCGCATAGGCGCCCATGCCGAGCCCGGCCTTCTGACCCGCGCCCGCGCCGATGTTCACGATGCGCCCTGCACCGCGCGCGAGCAGATGCGGGAGCGCCGCCTTCGACGCATTGAGCGCCGTCTTTACGTTCAGGTCGAACATCAGGTCCCATGTGCGCGCGTCGCCGTCGGCGATCGTTTCCCAGCGGAACGCGCCCGCAATATTGACGAGCGCGTCGAGGCCGCCGAGCGCCTCGCTCGCCGTCTTCAGCGCCGTGTTCGCCGCGCCGGCATCGACGAGATCGACACCGCCGATGCGCACCGCCCGGGCCAGCGTGGCGGGCCATGCGTCGTCGCCAGGCGCCGCGCCCCGGCCGATGAGCGCGACGCGTGCGCCGCGCGCCGCGAGAAACTGCGCGCTCGCCATGCCGAGATTGCCGAAACCGCCGGTGATCGCCACCGTCTTGCCATTCACTGAGTTGTCCATCTTGAGCGCCTGCGAGTCGTTCGTCCGGGTCGGTTCGAACCTTCGAACGATGGGTTGAAAATTGCCGCGGCAACTCGTGGCCGCCGCGTGCCGCAACGTTAGCCGAGCACGAAGCTCCCATCAACTGCCGCGTGCATGGCTTGCATCGTTCGCGCGCGGCGGCACGTTCAAGCACGTTGGCCCCTAACCACGGCTCACGCCTCCGTCCGCACCGCCGCCAGATCGCGCCGGCGCAGTTCCTCGGTGGTTTCGCCCTTGCCGTCCGCGCGCCAGCCAGGCGGCAGGATCACATGGCGCACCGCGGTCCACAGATCGGGCGCCGAGGCGATGTCGCGCGCGAGGCTCGCCCAGTGCCCGAATTCGACGACGAGCGGATTGCGCGACCGCGTCGGCGTGACGAGCCCGTAGCGGCACGGCTCCTCGGCGCGCTCGGCCACATAGGTCCCGAACAGGCGGTCGAACACGATCAGCACGCCGCCATAGTTCGCATCGAGGTAATCGACATTGGACGCATGATGCACGCGGTGTGCCGAAGGCGTATTGAACACGTATTCGAGCCAGCCGAGCTTCGGCATCCAGGTGTTGTGCAGCCAGAACTGATAGAGCAGGTTGAACGAGAGAATCGCCACCGCGATCTCCGGGCGTACACCGAGCCAGACGAGCGGTGCAAAGAAAAGCACCGGGCCGGCGAGCTTGCTGGTCCACCCGAGGCGATACGCGGAAGACAGCGTAAGCTGGTTGGGCGAATGATGCACCGCGTGCGACGCCCAGAAAAAGCGCATGCGGTGCGAGGCGCGGTGATAGCAGTAGTAGCAGAATTCCTGGCCGACGAAGACGAGCAGCACGAGCAGGACGTTATCGATCGTCAGCGTAAACAGACGATGGTCCCACGCGAAATGGAACACCGGCGTGGCGAGCGAAATGGGCAGGAGGGCGAACAGTTTTCGTCCGACGAGATCGGCGAGCGAAAGCCAGACCTCGGACCAGTCGAACGGAACCTGGCCGTCGCAGCGCTTGCGCTGCGAGAGCACCGCCGCTTCAATCAGCGAAGCGGCAACAATGAAGAGCGTGACATAGGACGCGAGTTTTCCAGTGGATAGCATGGTGAGCGATGTGCGAATAAGCGCCTGGCGCGGTGTCGAAAAGGACGCGTCGTTCGCTGCTGCATCGGGCGTCGCGTCGGATGAACCGCACTTTAGTGGCGCGAAACGCGTAGAACCACTGACAAACTATGTCGCCGCATGTCATGCGCGCGCCGTGACATATTTCGACATGGTTTTGCACGAGACTCGCGCAGGGGATCGCCCTATAGTTCGTTCCGCTGACACGCCGAATGCGTGCCCTGAACCGAACCGCAAGGACCCCCGATGAAATCGCTCACCCGCTCCGCCCTCGCCGCCACCCTCTTCGCCCTCGCCAGCGCGCCGGCGTTCGCGGGCTGGTCCGGCCACGGCACCGCCTACACGCCGCACGGCACCTATAACGGCGCGCACGCCGGTTCGTGCGGCGGCGGCAGTTGCTCGCACGCAGGCGGCGTGGTTGGCCCGTGGGGCGGCGTCGGGACCAACACCGGCACTGTTACGCGCACCGCGCCGGGACAGTTCTCGAACAGCGGCACGGCAGTCGGCCCGAACGGGCGTTCGGTCCAGCACGCCGGCGACACGAGCTGCGCGGGCGGCACCTGCTCGCACACCGGCACCATGACGGGCGAAGACGGCCGCAGCGCGTCGACCTCGGGCAGCGTGACGCGCACGGCGCCGGGCCAGTACTCGTCGACGGGCACGGTCACCGCCGCAAACGGCAATAGCGTGAGCCACAACGCCTCGACGAATTGCGCGGGCTCGACCTGCTATCGCTCGGGCACGGCCACGGGCAGCAACGGCGGCACCGTCACGCACTCGGGCAGCGCCACGCAAGTCGCGCCGGGCGTGGTGACGACTTCGGGCGGCTCGACCGTCGTCCATGGCAGCACGGTCACGACGGGTGGCACCACCGTGGTCACGGGCGGATCCACGGTGGCCGTGGGCGCCACCGTGGCCGTGGCGCCGGTCCCGGCGCCCGTGCCAGCGCCGGTGGTCGTCACGGCCCCGCCGCCGGCGACCAGCACCGTCTACGTGGCTCCGCCGCCCGCGCCGAATACCGTGGTCGTCGCCCAGGCGCCCAAGACGGTCTACGTCGCGCCCCCGCCGCCGAAGCCGGTTTATGTCGCGCCGCCCGCGCCGAAGGTCGTGTACGTTGCGCCGCCCGCTCCCCGCGTGGTGTATGTCGCGCGCCCGCTGCCGCGCGCCGTCTATGTCGCGCCGCGTCCCGTCTATGTCGCGCCGGCGCCGCGCGCCGCGATCTGGGTGCCGGGCCACTGGGCAGGCGGCGTCTGGGTGCCCGCGCACTGGGCTTGATTCGTCTGCTGATTCGCGGCCGGACGCGTGACTGGGTGAGTTGCCCAGCCATAGTCCGGCCGCTCGTCGTTGCGTCGAGCGCACGCAAACGCCCGGCGAATGAATCGCGCGATGCCCGGAGGCCCCACGAGTTCACACGCAACGTGCGCGACGCGACGTTCGGGCAGGCGCATCTCATCTACTATCGTATGAGCGCGGCAAGCCGATAGCACCCGCAGTACCGATAGCACCCCTGAACAATGCGCCTGACTTGCGCATCCGCATGACAGCGCCGCGCGGCCCTGGATGCATCCGCACAACGACCACCAGCATTCCCCACCCGAGGCGGCCCATGGAGCAGGCAAACCGGATCATCGTGCTCGACGACGAAGCCGAGCTGCGCCACATGCTGCAGCGCTTCCTGAGCGGGCACGGTTTCGAGGTGCGCGCCGTCGCCGACGGCAAGCGCCTCGACCGCATGCTGCAGCGTGAGCCTTACGACCTGCTGGTGCTCGATCTCATGATGGAGCCCGAAGACGGCCTGAGCGTGTGCCGCCGCCTGCGCGCGGAGGGCCATACGCTGCCGATCCTCATGCTCACGGCCAAGGGCGATGCCGCCGACAAGGTGATCGGCCTCGAAACCGGCGCCGACGACTATCTCGCCAAGCCGTTCCTGCCCGACGAGCTCGTCGCGCGCGTGAAGGCGCTGCTGCGCCGCCAGAAGATGGCCGCGGGCGAGCCCACTGTCACGACGCAGCGGCTGCGTTTCGGCAATTTCGTCTTCGACGTCGGCCAGCAAACGCTCCTGCGCGACGGCGTGTCCGTCGAAATTCATTCGGCGCAGATGCTCCTGCTGCACGCGCTCGGCTCCTCGCCGAACCGCGCCGTGAGCCGCGAAAATCTGCTCGCGCGCGCCCGCGGTCGCGACCACGCCGCGCTCGACCGCAGCGTCGACGTGCAGATCCTGCGGCTGCGCCAGATCGTCGAGGAGGATCCCGCCAAGCCGCGCTTCATCAAGACCGTCTGGGGCATCGGCTACATGCTGGTGGCCGGCGTCGACGGCTGAAATGCGTACGCCCACACACTGGCTGCCGCGCTCGCTCCTCTCGCGCAATATCGCGCTGCTGGTGGCGCTCGTCGCGCTCACCCAGGTCTGCTCGTTCGCCGCGCTGCTGCATTTCGTGCAGCGCCCGCGCATCGAGCGCGCCTCGATCATCTTCGCGGACTACGTCAAGATGCTCGACGGCACGCTCGCCGCAATGCCGCCCGCCGAAGGCCGCGCCGCCGCCGCGCGCCTGAACGGTCACCGTAGCGCGCCCGCCGAAAGCACGGATTTGCCGGGCGTGAATCCGCTGCACTTTTTTCAGACCTGGCAGCGCGACGTCTTTATCGAGGCGCTCCAGCGCCATTTGCCCGCGGACATGCCCGTGCGCTGGGAAACGTCAGACGAAGAGCGCCTCTGGATCCGCGTGCACGCGGCGGCCGAGCCCATCTGGGTGGCCCTGCCGATGACCGCCGACGCGCGCGCGAGTGGCATCACCACGGCCATCGTGCTGTCGATCGGTCTCGCGCTGCTCGCGGCGTTCACGGGCTGGCTGATCCAGCTGCACCTGAACCGTCCGCTCGCCGATCTCGCCCACGCGGCGCGCCGCGTAAGCGCTGGAGAAGCGCCCGCCCCACTGCCGACCCACGGCCCGACCGAAATCGCCGAGGTCAGCCAGGCCTTCAATCAGATGACCGCCGCGCTGCAACAAGCCGAAGCAACGCGCGCGCTGATGCTCGCCGGCGTCTCCCACGACATCCGCACGCCGCTCACCAAGCTGCGCCTCGCCATCGCCATGGCGCTGCCGCGCGGCACCAATGACAAGCTCGTCGATTCGGCCGAGGGCTATCTCGACCACATCGACACGATCCTCCAGCAGTTCATGGACTACGCGGGCAGCGGCGAGCGCGAAGCGCCGCAGCCGGGCGACCTCAACGCGCTCGCGGGCCAGCTCGTGGCCGATTTCGCGGGGCTCGGGCACGAATTCGACTTCGAGGAAGGCGATCTCCCCCACTTCGCGTTCCGGCCCGTGGCCATCATGCGGCTCCTGATGAACCTGATGCAGAACGCCGTCGTCTACGGCCGCACCGGGTTGTGCATACGCACATGGCAGGCGGACGGCCAGGCCTGCGTGGCGATCGGCGACCGCGGCAACGGCATCCGCGCGGCAGAACTGGAGCGGCTCAAATTGCCTTTCAGCCGCGGCGACAACGCACGGACCCATTCGGGCGGCACCGGCCTCGGGCTCGCAATCGTCGAACGAATCGCGCGGCTGCACGGCGGCTCGCTGACCTTCGTCGATCGTGCAGGCGGCGGACTCGAAGCCGTGGTTAAGCTGCCGCTCAATCATCCCGTGCTTCAGGACGCAGCCGCACGCGGGTGACATACGCGCCGGGCCGGGCGACATAGAACGACATAATTTGCGCGTGGCGCGGCCAGGCGCTTCCCCCCATACTTGCGCCTGTACCGAGCAACCTGCACAGCGACCTGAAGAAGCTGGCAAGCGCAGACAGATCACTCAGGCAAACCGCTCAGTCAGCCCTCACGAACCCTTGACGATATTTCGCCATCCTGATTAATTGGTGGATATCGGCACCCGCACCCAGGCGACCCGACATGAACACGATTCTCCACTCCCTCTTCAACAAGACCCGTCGGCTCGCGGGCGCTGCATTGCTCGCAGGCGCGCTCTTCGCGTCGGGCTGCGCCTCGGCCGCCACGGCGCTGCAGGCAGCCGGCCCGCTGCCGCAAGTGCGCGCAGAGGTGATCTACGTGTCCGCGTTCGAGATCTCGCCCGACGTCGTGAAGCTCGACAGCGGCATGGCGCAGAAACTCAAGATGATGGCGAGCGGCGAGTCGTCGGCGCAGCAGCAGGAACAGATGGCGCTCGCGGCGCGCGAAAAGCTGGCCGACAACATCGTCGCCCAGTTGCGCAAGATGGGCCTGCCCGCCATGCGCGTGGACGGCCCCGTGCCGGCAGGACGCAGCGCGATCGTGGTCGAAGGCCGCATCGATACCGTCGATGCGGGCAGCCGTCGCCGCCGCGTGCTCATCGGGCTCGGCGCGGGCAAGAGCGAAGTGGGCGCGACCATCGCCGTGTCGTTCCTGCCGGCCAACGGCGCACCGCAAACGCTCGTCACCTTCGATGCGAAGGCCGACAGCGGCCATATGCCCGGCATGGCGGAAACGGCGGGCGTGGGCGCGGCGGCAGGTCAGGTTGCGATGTCGGCGGCAGCGGGCGCGGGACTGCACGGCGCGTCCGAGGCGAAGCGCGACACCACGACCGCCGACGCCGGCAAGCTCGCCACCTCGATCGCGAAGCAGCTTGCGCAGGCCGCCACGCAATATGGTTGGGTGCCGGTGAGCCAGGCCAGCTGATTTCAGCCCATGCCCATGCGCGTCTCATCGACGAACTTCTCGGTGGCGTCGTCGATCTTTCGGCCCTTGCGCCCGGTCGGGCCATGAATATAGATGGTCTTCATGTCGATCTGGCGCTCGCCCGTCATGCCGGGCGGCGGCGTCATCTCGTAGTGCACCTCGCGCGCGTGATCGGCAAGCTGGAGGCGCGGATCGAACACCGAGTTGAACTTCCAGAGCATGCGCACGAAATTGGTCTGGCCGCGCAACAGCAGATGCGAGGCCTGCCCGAACGCGCCGCGAAAAGCCGTCCAGCCCATGTGCTTGCGGTTCAGAACTTGTTGCGTGCGCACCAGTTCCGCATAGAACTCGGGCAGCGGCAGCTTCGTCGGCACCACGGCGTGCTGAATGTCGTAGAGCCGGTAGTCGAGGCTCGTGAGCCGCCGCGCCTCGTGCTGCCAGTTCTCCGTGCCCGGATACGGCGTGTTCACGCTGATGTTCACGATCTCCGGAATCTCCAGGCACCACTGACGAATCGTCTCGAAGCGCGCCCGATCCCAGTCGGGGTCGGCAATCAGGTTGACCGCGACCGTGATGCCGAGCGAGCGTGCAAACTCCAGCGCCTCGAAATTGCGATCGAGGCTGATGCGTTTGCGAAACGCCTTGAGACCTTCGTCGTCGATCGCTTCGAGACCGAGGAACATGTATTTGAGGCCGAGCGTCTGCCACGCGCGAAACACTTCCTTGTTGCGCAGGAGCACGTCGCCGCGCGTCTCGAGGTAGTAGCGCTTCTTGATGCCGCGTTGACGGATCGCATCGGCGATCGCCATGCCGTGCTCGGCGTGCACGAAGGCCACGTCGTCGACGATGAAGACACCGGGCTCGCGCAGCGACGCCAGTTCCTCCACCACGACCTCGGGGCTGCGCGTGCGATAGCTGCGCCCGTAGAACGTCCACGCGCTGCAGAACGTGCAGTCCCACGGACAGCCGCGCGCGAACTCGATCGACGCGCACGGATCGAGCGTGCCGATGAAGTATTTGCGCCGATGCCGCAACAGGTCGCGCGCGGGACGCACAGGGTCGAGTTGCTCGACGAAGCGCGGAGGCGGCCCCGAGCCTTCGCGCGTCACCACGCCCGGCACCGCTAGCAGATCGCCGCCTTGCGCAACCGTTTGGAGCAATGTGTTGATCGACGCCTCGCCCTCGCCGCGCAGGATGCAGTCGATCGCGCCCTCGGCATGGCGCAGCAGATCGGGCGCCGTGAACGACACGCTATGGCCGCCCACGAACACGAAGCACGCGGGCAGCGCGGCCTTCACGGCCCTGGAAAGATCGATGATCTCGGGAATGTTCGCCAGATAGTTGCCCGAAAAGCAGAGCGCCTCGGGCTGCCAGTCGCGCACCATGCGCATCAGGTCGCGATGGGTTTCCACCTGCAGGTCGATGAGGCGCACGTCGTGGCCCGCCTCGCGCGCCGTGCCGGCAACCGATTCGAGACCCAGCGGCTCGAGCCGAAGGAACACGCGCGTATACATCAGGCCGCTCGGGTGGACAGCAAGCAATCTCATGAAGCCTCCTTGCGAGGCACCCACCCGACGCGCTGTGCAGTGCGGCCGGCCGCGGGAGCGAACCGCCGGCGTCGCGCCGGTGCGTGGTCTCCCGGGCGGGCCGGCGCGGTGGGCCGGACGCTCGCGGTGTCGTTCACGGTCGTCGTCCGGAAGGCGTTGCGGCGCCGCACGAAGCACGCGGCAGAGGCGGTCGATCCGGAAGTGCGGGGTGCGCCACGTGACGTCCGTAACGTGCGTACCGATGTCATCGACATAGTCGACATAACCGGTATCGCGGACGTCGCAGACCTGAAGGCGCCCGGCAGGCACAGCACGCGCCGCGCCTGCTGTCTGACACTGCTGCTTCGTGCGAGTCTACGCGTCTTTGTGCGGCGGTGCTCGCGGCGGCGCCAGGCCGGGCGCGACCAACGCGGGCGCACGATCGGGAGCCAGAATGCCACCTTTGCGTGCCGATGACGTCCGCTTGCGCGCGCCGCCGGCCACGCAAGCCGTCACGGCGCGCCGCGGCTCTTTGGTAGACTGAGACCCTTGTTGTCCGCTCGCCGAATGCGTTCCCGCCGTGTCGAATACCCGCTCGCTCCCCCGCCTCCTGACCGAAATCCGTGCCTGCCGCGCCTGCGCCGGCGCCCTGCCGCTCGGCCCGCGCCCGGTGCTCCAGGCGAGCGCGAGCGCGCGGCTTTTGATCGTCGGCCAGGCGCCCGGCGCGAAGGTCCACGCCTCGGGCGTGCCCTGGGACGACGCGAGCGGCGAGCGCCTGCGCGAATGGATGGGCATCGACGCGCAGACGTTCTACGACGCCGCGCGCATCGCCATCGTGCCGATGGGCTTTTGCTATCCGGGACGCGTATCGGGCAAAGGCGGCAGCGGCGATAAGCCGCCGCGCCCCGAATGCGCGCCGCTCTGGCACGAACGCCTGCTCGCGCTGATGCCCGAGGTGCGCCTCACGCTACTGGTCGGCCAGTATGCGCAGCGCTATTTCCTCGGCAACCGGCGCAAGGCCTCGCTCACCGAGACCGTCGAAGCGTGGCGCGACTACACCCCCGCCTGCGTACCGCTGCCCCACCCTTCGCCACGCAATACGCCGTGGCTCCAGCGGCATCCGTGGTTCGCGCACGACGTGCTGCCCGCACTGCGCGAGCGCGTGGCCGATGCCTTGTCGCCGGCGCAGCAAGCGGACACGAATCCCCATAAAAAGGAGAAGCGGAAAATGACCCAACCCGCGATCACGGTCCAGCGTGTCTACGAACCGCTGCCCGAAGACGGAGCGGCGTGCTTTCTGGTCGACCGGCTATGGCCGCGCGGCATCCGCAAGGAGAGGCTCGCGGACGTGAGCTGGGCGAAAGACGTTGCGCCGAGCACGGAACTGCGCCAGTGGTTCCACAAGGACCCCGCACAATGGGACGAGTTCGAGCGCCGCTACATCGCCGAACTCGATGCGAACCCTGCCGCGTGGGAGCCCATCGTCGAGACGAGTAAAACGCGACCGGTGGTGCTGCTTTTCAGCTCGCACGAAACCGTGCGCAACAACGCCACCGTGCTGCGCGACTATCTGCTGAAGAAACGGCGCAAATAACGCTGCAAATAACGCCGCGCACCATCGACGCTCCCGGAGCGTGCGCCATACCGCCCGGCGAAACGCCACTATTCGTGCGCCGTCACGCGCACAAACTGCGTTAATGTAGGCGCGTTACAGCGCTACCCACGGAGAACAACCCATGAAAAAGATCGTCGTCAACGCCGGCCCGTACCGCTTCGTCGGCCGCCTCGAAGAAGAAAAAGCCCCGCTTACCTGCAAGCGCTTCCTCGAGTTGCTGCCGTTCAGGAACAAGGTCATCCATTCGCGCTGGAGCGGCGAAGCGGTCTGGATTCCGCTCGGCGATTTCGATACCGGCCTCGATTTCGAAAACCACACCAGCCACGCGTCGCGCGGCGACATCCTGCTGTATCCGGGCGGATTCAGCGAGACCGAGTTCCTGTTCGTGTACGGCAGCTCGATCTTCGCGAGCAAGATGGGCCAGCTCGCCGGCAATCACTTCTTCACGCTGCTCGAAGGACACGAGCATCTCGCCGCGTTCGGCAAGCTCGTGCTGTGGGAAGGCGCGCAGGACATCGAGTTCAGCCTCGCCGACGAATGACCTGCGCGTGAGCGCCGCTTAGAACTTCTCGCGGATGCCGGCGACGATCGCGACCTGCGACGTCGTCGACGACGGCCCGCTGGTTCCGTCGATCCACGCACTGCCGATGCCCGACGACGCCTTCTGATAGAAACCGTTCACGTACACGTCGGTGCGCTTGGACAGCAGATACTGGAGGCCAGCCGATACCTGATGGTAGTGGCCATCGTCGTCGCCTCGCGCGACCTGCGTATAGGTGTAGCCGGCCATCGCCATCAGCGCGGGCGTCAGCATATAACGCAGGCTGCCTTCGTAGTTGTTGAAGCGCAGCGCGCCGCCCGCCGACATTTCGAAGCTCGTGCCGGTGTACAGCAGCTCGAACGTCGCCTGGCCGAACGTGTAGGTGCCGCCCGCGCCCCAGATCTGCTGGCGCGTAGTATTCGCAAGACTCGCGCCGAACACGCTCGCCGACGCAGGATAGTAGTTGTCCGAAGCAACTGCGCCGGACGCACTCAGCGCCGGATGGTTCATCCGCGCATAGGCGGCGCCCGCGTTCAGCGGCCCGTTCGCATAGGTAAGGCCCGCGCTCCAGCTATTGTCGTCCGCGAAGCCGGTGGCGTTCGAAAAGCCATAGACGAGGTTCGCCTGCAAGCCGGCGAAGGTCGGGGACACGTACTTGACCGAGTTGTTGGTGCGGAACGTGTTATTGATGTCGTCGTTGTCGAACGGGTGCGTCGAATACTGCGCAAGATAGCCGCTCATCTGCATCGAGCCGAGCACGTCCTGCGTCGAGTTGTACTGGCGACCGAGCGTCACCGCGCCCCAGTTGGTGCCGCTCAGGCCGACCCACGCCTGCCGTCCGAACATCCGGCCGCCCTGGCCGAGCGCGCCGTTGGCGACGTTGAAGCCATTCTCCAGCCGGAAGTTTGCCTTCGTGCCGCCGCCGAGGTCCTCGGAGCCCATCAGGCCCCAGCGCGGCCCCGACTCGTTGCCGCCCGCCAATTCCCATGACGAATGGCCCTCGCGATTATTCGTGTAAAGCACGCCGGCATCGACGATGCCGTACAGCGTAACCGTCGACTGCGCGTTTGCCGCCTGCGCGAACGCGCAGCTCATCACCACGCCTGCCGCTGCGATCCTGATTGGGTTGCTCACCTGTCTCTTCTCCGTTGACGAACGCGATCTCGCTATTGATTTTTTGTCGGTTGCGACGACGGTTCCGTCCCGCTTTCGGCGCGAGCCGCGCGGGATTGTGTCGTCAGCGGAGCGGATGTTAGCGAAGCCGATTTCCATTAAAAAGTTAAATATTCAACTGAAATTCAGTTGGAAATCGAATACATCGAATGTGATCGCCTCAAGGTTGAGGAAGAACTGACGATGCTGATCTGAAGCGAATGCGGCAGAGAGTTGGCGATATTCATCGTGAAATTTGATAAGTAATCCTGATTAATTGCCGATGTCTGCAAGGCGCGGCCCGTAACCGGGACGAATGTCCAGCGCGAGGACCGACGTGGCGAGTCCACGCTGGCGAAGCAATTTCCCGTTACATACGCAGCCGCGCCCCCGAACACATATCTGCTACCGTAACGGTTGCAAATTCGTTGATGTGCAATAAACAGTCGTCGGGTAGTTCCCACCGAGGAGGAGCAGCGATGCACAAGCAATTCGTTGGCGCGATGCTCGCCGGTCTGGCCGCCGTGTCGGCGGCGCCGGCGCTCGCGCAGAGTCAGGCATTCACGAGCACGACCGTCAATCTCTATGCCGGGCCGGCCGGCGACTATCCGGTCGTGGCGCAAGTCCCGGGTGGTGTCTCGCTCGCCGTAATGGGCTGCGTGGCCGGCTATAGCTGGTGCGACGTAAGCTTGCCCGGCCTGCGCGGCTGGGTCTACGGCGGGTATCTCACGTATCCGTATCAGGGCGCGAGAGTGCCGCTGATGAACTACGGCTCGACTATCGGCCTGCCCATCGTCACGTTCTCGCTCGGCGCGTACTGGGGCAACTACTATCGCGACCGCCCGTGGTACGGCAATCAATCGCACTGGTATCGGCACCCGGGGCCGCGCCCCGGACCGCCGCCGGCCATCCGCCCGCCGGTGCGTCCGCCCGCGCATGGCGCGAGGCCGCCCGGCGGTCATCACGGCAACCGGCCCGGCAATGGACACGGACACGATCATCGTCCGCCCAACCCGGGCGCGCGTCCGCCCGGTCATGGTGGTGCGAAGCCGCCGGGACACGGTGGCGCCCGGCCGCCCGGCAATAGCGGTGGGCGCCCGCCGGGCCAGGGCGGCCGGCCGCCCGGCGGTGGCAACAATCGGCCGCCCGGCGGCGGCGGACACCACGGCAACGGCAATAATTGAACTGCGATTGAGTGGTGTCGCACAGGACCGGTTTCAGATCCTCCAGGATCGCACCGGCCCTGCAACGGATGACGACGCGGCCTGCCCTCACGCGCGTCGCGTGCTCACGCCGTTGACCCTCGTATAAATGGACGCGCGAGCCTGCACCGATGGCTTCCTCATTCGAAATCTGCGACTCTCAGCAACAGAACTACGATGTCGATTATTTAATATGGATACCTAACTATTTGAGGCAAAAAAAACCGCACCGAAGTGCGGCATACTGCTCAGCGTCGCTCAGTGCACATGATGGCAGACACGCACGGGGTGATGATGGTGCGTTTCGGTATGGCACACCTCATGATGATATGGCGCGGCAACAGCGACCAGCGGCGCGGCCAGCGCTGCACAAAGCATCAGGGCGGACAAGCGGGCGAACGGTTTGGCAAAGGTTTTCATGTATGACTCTCCCTGGTGATATCAGTGTCGTTGAAACAAGAGGAAGTACTGTAGCGCAAGGAACGTGCCGCTTCGTTACACGGTTGTAACGAGCGTAGCGTCTAATGTCAGGCACTTGACAGCCGCACGGCGGCAACCTGCTTTGCAATTGGGTTACAGTCCGCGCGAAAGCACGAGCCCATCATCGCGCCCCACCTTCGCGACTCGGCTGGCCGCCCTGTGTGAGCCGCCGCAGCAATTCCTTGCCGCGCGTCGTGAGGCGCGGCGCGTAGCCGTCCTCGTCTTCGTCCATCTCCACGAGGTGGTAGCGCGTCAGCGCCAGAAAATCGGAATCGAGTGACTGAAGCGGCGCATTGGCGTCGCGAATCAGCAATAGTGCCGCCAGTTCGTGATGGCTGAGCATCGAATTTCTCCTGTACAGAAACTCATCGTGGACATCAGCATAGCGAGCAAAACGTACAGTTTCGCTACAGTCGTGTTTCTTCGTATTACCGGCGCGATCGATGGCCGGTGAAGAAATGCGTCGCAAGTCCGCTGATGTCAACAATGTGTCACGCATTCGCGTGAGCAAATGAATCGGATTCCTTGCTATATGAACGAAAAACGTAAGGCCGTGCCGTGTGCTTTCGGATGCGCTGGCGCATAGGCGTCAGTGGATTTCCGTTCACGTTCGCCTCAAGGCATTCCGGCCAGAGCGTGCGTGGCAAGGACGCACGGCGGTGCGGGACTCCAGCTTGACCGGCGGCTGACCTGCGGCTGGCAAACCCGTCATGCAGCACGCACGTGAACTCCAGTGCGCTGTGCTCATTCACGCGGCACGGCGACGATGACTCGGAGCGCAGCGCGTGCGCCCAGCAAACGGTCGAATTCACATGATAAGCAAGGCGCCCGCCTCCCGAGTGCTGCCCTCAATCGGAAGATTTGATCCAGGTCGGATTTCGAGATATTTGCAGGCAGGGTGTCGGGCGCCGCCGCATCGGCGGCGCGCCCGTTTTCGTCTGCGAAGGCCGGTGTCAGTCCACCTTCGGTTCCTCGTTGCGCACGAGCATGACCGGGCGGTCGGCCATGCGCAGGAACGACTCCGCCACGCTGCCGAGCAACAGCCGCTTCATGCCCGACAAACCACGCGTCCCCATCACGACGAGATCCGCCTCGTTTTCCGCCGCAATGCGGTAGATCACGGCCGCCACTTCTTCGCCCATCGAGTCGGCCGCGCGTGCCGTGCCCGTCACGCCGGCCTCTGCGAACACCGTCTTCGCTTCCTCGAGCCCGGCCGTGGCGACGTCGGCCTCGGCCGACTGGCGCGTCTGCTCTTCGGCGAAACCCGAGCTGATATCGACAAGGCGCGCCGGGTGCTGGACCACGCAAAGCGCCTCGACCGTGGCGCCCGTCGCTTTGGCAATCTTCACGGCCTCGTCCAGCGCGCGGCGTCCGCTGCGGCTGCCGTCCACGGCCACCAGAATCCGCTTGTACATTGTTACCTCCCGGGCATGGCCCATGATGCGCGGCATCCACCGTGCGCGGTCCCGGTCTTCCCGGCGGCGCGCAATGGCATTGCCGGCCGTTGCGTCACGCGCGAGCCGTGTCGCAAGCTCGCGCAATCAAAAAACGATGTATTCGTTGGTCCTGCGCGTTTGTCCTGATCGACCTGGTCTGATCGCGTCGGCTTGGTCGTCTCCACATAGATGGAAACGAGAATGCGCCTCTGGCTGTGTCGCATCGTCGCTGCGTGGCCTGCCCGCGCGCCGATGGCGTCGATAACGTCACCGATGGCGCGCTCATCGCATCGTCAGCACCGCGGCGCCCGTGAGCCGCCCCTCGCGCAGATCCGCAAGCGCGTCGTTGGCGCGCGCGAGCGGGTACGCCGTGGTCTCGATGTCGAGCGTGTGGCGCGCAGCGATAGCCATGAATGCTGCGCCGTCGTCGCGCGTGAGATTCGCCACGGAGACGATGCGGCGCTCCTCCCACAGCCACGCGTACGGAAACGACGGAATGTCGCTCATATGGATGCCGCCGCAGACGACCGTGCCGCCCTTGGCCACCGCGCGCAGCGCCGCGGGCACCAGCGCGCCGACGGGCGCGAACAGCAGCGCGGCGTCGAGCGGCTCGGGCGGCGCTTCGTCGCTGCCGCCCGCCCATGCCGCACCCAGCCGCCGAGCGAAACGCTGCGCATCGTGGTCGCCGGGACGCGTGAACGCGTACACCGTGCGGCCCTGATGCCGCGCGACCTGCGCGACGATATGCGCCGCCGCGCCGAATCCATAGATGCCGATACAGGGCGCGTCGCCGGCCAGCGCGAGCGTGCGATAGCCGATCAAACCCGCGCACAGCAGCGGCGCGGCTTTGACATCGCTGTACTGGCGCGGCAGATGGAAGCAGTAATGGGCGTGGGCGACCGTGCGTTGCGCGTAGCCACCGTCGATCGTGTAGCCGGTGAAGCCGGGCGCGTCGCAGAGGTTTTCGCGGCCGCGCAGGCAGAAGCGGCAATGCCCGCAGGTGTGGCCGAGCCACGGCACGCCCACGCGGTCGCCCAAGGCGAAGCCCGTGACGCCCGCGCCGAGCGCCGCCACCGTGCCGACGATTTCGTGCCCCGGAATCACGGGACGCTTGGGCTGCGTCAAATCGCCATCGACCACGTGAAGATCGGTACGGCACACGCCGCACGCATGGACGTCGATGAGCAGTTCGCCCGCCGCGGGAACCGGATCGGGCACGTCCGCTTCCCGCAGTTGCGGACTCGTACCGTCGAACACCATCGCTCGCATCGCCGTTCTCCATGCAAAACTCGCGTCCCCATCCCGGAAGGCCTTCAGGAAGATCCGCGAGACGTCCACGCCGCACGATCCGCGGGGACGCATCATCCATGTTACGCGGTGTACGCGCGCACCGCGACGAGGGCGCGCGCCAACCGCGCGTACACCCAGCGGAAACGCTCCCAGCGATCGTGGCACCATACCTCCGATCGATCGAAGCACCGCGTGAGGAGCACCGCATGAGCCCAATCAGCCCTTCCACCCGCCCGCCGCTTTCCGACGAACTGCTACAGCGCATGGACGCCTGGTGGCGCGCCGCCAACTATCTCGCGGTGGGCCAGATCTATCTGCTCGCCAATCCGCTGCTGCGCGAGCCGCTGCAACTCGCCCACGTGAAGCCGCGGCTGCTCGGCCACTGGGGAACCACGCCCGGCCTCAATTTCCTCTACACGCATCTGAACCGCATCATCAACGAGCGCGATCTCGATCTGCTCTTCATTGCGGGGCCGGGGCATGGCGGGCCGGCCGTCGTCGCGAATACCTGGCTCGAAGGCACGTATAGCGAGACCTGGCCGAACGTGCCGCAGGACGAAGAAGGCATGGCGCGGCTCTTCAAGCAGTTCAGCTTTCCGGGCGGCATTCCGAGCCACGTTGCGCCGCAAACGCCGGGCTCGATTCACGAGGGCGGCGAGCTCGGCTACGCGCTGTCGCACGCGTATGGCGCGGTGTTCGACAACCCGGACCTGATTGCCGCGTGCGTAATCGGCGACGGCGAAGCCGAAACGGGGCCGCTCGCCACCTCGTGGCATTCCAACAAGTTCCTCAATCCGGTGACCGATGGCGCGGTGCTGCCCATCCTGCATCTGAACGGCTTCAAGATTGCGGGGCCGACCGTGCTCGCGCGCATCGGCGACGAGGAACTCGCCGCGCTCATGAAGGGCTACGGCTACGAGCCGATCTTCGTGGAGGCCGAGGACCCCGGCGTCGCGCACCGCCTGATGGCCGCCGCCTTCGACAGCGCGTTCGACGAGATCGCGCGCATCCAGCAGGCCGCGCGCAAGGCGGCCGAAGCCGATCCGCAGGCGCAGATCGAGCGCCCTCACTGGCCGATGATCGTGCTGCGAACGCCCAAGGGCTGGACCGGCCCGAAGAGCGTCGATGGCCAGAAGACCGAGGGCTCGTGGCGCTCGCATCAGGTGCCGCTCGCGAACATCGCGAAGCCAGGCCACCTCGCACTGCTTGAAAACTGGATGCGCAGCTACAAGCCCGAAGAGCTATTCGACGCGCAGGGCCGGCTCGCGCCCGAGATCGCCGCGCTCGCGCCGCAAGGCGAGCGCCGCATGAGCGCGAACCCGCGCTCGAACGGCGGCGGGCGCGTGCGCGAACTGCGCGTGCCCGCGTTCGAGCGCCATGCCGTGGACGTGCCCGCGCCGGGCCAGGTGGACGCCGAGGCGACGCGCGTGATGGGTGCGTTCCTGCGCGAAGTGATGCGCGTGAATCTGCCCACGCGCAACTTCCGCATTTTCGGCCCGGACGAAACGGCCTCGAACCGCTGGTCCGACGTCTTCGACGTGACGGCGCGCACATGGCTCGCACAAACGTCGCCCGACGACATCCAGCTCGCGCAGGACGGCCGCGTCATGGAGATCCTGAGCGAGCACACCTGCCAGGGCTGGCTCGAAGGCTATCTGCTGACAGGCCGCCACGGCTTCATGTCGTGCTACGAGGCGTTCATCCACATCGTCGATTCGATGTTCAACCAGCATGCGAAGTGGCTCAAGGTGATCCGCGAGATTCCGTGGCGGCGCCCCCTGCCCTCGCTGAACTACCTGCTGACCTCGCACGTGTGGCGCCAGGACCATAACGGCTTCAGTCATCAGGACCCGGGCTTCATCGACTACGCGGTCAACAAGAAGGCCGATACGGTGCGCGTCTACTTGCCGCCCGACGCCAATACGCTGCTCGCCGTGACCGATCACGTGCTGCGCACCTGGAACCGCATCAACATCATCGTTGCGGGCAAGCAGCCGCAGGCCCAGTGGCTCGACATGGACGCCGCTATCCGCCATTGCGCGGACGGCATCGGCATCTGGCAGTGGGCGAGCAACGACGAAGGCGGCGAGCCCGACGTGGTGATGGCCTGCGCCGGCGACGTGCCCACGCTGGAGACGCTCGCGGCGGTCGATCTGCTGCGCGGCTGGCTACCCGATCTGAAAATACGCGTGGTGAACGTGGTGGACCTGATGACGCTGGAGCCCGCGGACCGCCATCCGCACGGTCTCTCCGACGCCGACTTCAATGCGCTCTTCACGACGAGCCGGCCCGTGATCTTCGCGCATCACAGCTATCCGTCGCTGATCCATCGGCTGACTTACCGGCGCGCCAACCACGCGAACATCCACGTGCATGGCTTCATCGAGGAAGGGACGACGACCACGCCATTCGACATGACGGTGGTGAACCGGCTGGACCGCTATCACTTGTGCGAAGCCGTGATCGATCGCGTGGATGGACTCGCGCAACGCGCCGCGCATCTGCGGCAGACACTGCACGACAAGCTCGCCGCGCACCGCCGCTACGTGGACGAATACGGCGACGACATGCCCGAGATCCGCGACTGGCGCTGGTCGCGCACGAGCACGCCTGCGCCGGACGGCGGCAAGTGAGGAAGCGCGCGGCGTTCAGCGCGGCGCGGAGCGTCCGAACACGCGCACGAATGCGGTGACGAACAGGTCGAGCCGCTCCGAATCGAGACAGTCGATGCCCGCCGCGCCCACGCGGCCGCTGCCGCCCGGGAACGCATGGCACAGCTCATCGGCGCCGCACGGATGCACGAGCGGCGCGCGCACGCTGACCGCGTAATTGCCATCGGGATTGACGCTCAGTACCGCATGGGCGCACGACGGCTCCTCGATCGCGAGCGCATTGGCGAACACGCCGCGCACGCGGCGCGCCCAGGGCTCGTCGGGGAGCACGCACACACTGCCGTACTGCACCGTGAACAAGGGCGTGATCTGCTGGGCGCGTTCGAGGTCTTCGCGGCAGCACGCCGAAAGACGCGCTACTAGCCGCTCCGACGCGATGAAGTCGAACGGATCGGCGTAGGGCTTGAGCGTTTGGTAGAGCGCGTCCGGCGCGATGAAGAGGTCGTCGATGCTGTCGCCATAGGCGTTGTAGTTGATCGACTCGCCCAGCTCGCATAACTGGGCGGCCTGCGCCTCGCTGAGCCCGGCTTCGCGCGCGAGCGCGTGCGCGGTGGCATGGAGGTTGTCGCCGAACGCCGCCGCGATTGCCCAAGGGCGGTATTGCCCGCGCAGATGACGGTCGACCAGCACGCTCGTGCAGACCTGCGCCGTGGTGTCGATATGCGCGACGAGGTTGACGTTCATCGGCAGCTCGCCCGCGCGGTGATGATCGAAGTATTCGACGTGGACGCCCTGGTCGAGCAGCGCGCAAAGCGCCTGGCGGTTCGAATCAAACGAAATGTCGAGGACCGTGAGCGAGTCGCCGGATTTCGCCTGCACGCGCTTGACAAGCGCGATGTCGCGCTTCACGCCCGTGACGAGCGTGGCCTCGCGCGGCCGGGCGAGGCGAAGCTGGTGCAACGCGCAGATGCCGTCCGCGTCGCCGTTGAATACGTCGAAATGCGCCATGTCCTATGGGTTCCGTTGCGTTGAGCCTCACAGTATCGCGCACCGGAGGCGAATCCCACAAAGGGCGGAATTGACCGATCCTGGCGAAGGCGGATTCGCTCAGCGAATCGACCGACTTCGCGCGCTGCAATTCCCGCGGATGCCGCGGCAAGGACGCGCCGCCTTCGAGCCGGCCCGCGTGGCCAGCACCATGCGAAAGCGTCCGGCGGCGGACTCATAATCCGCTGCCGGACGCTTTCCCAGCCGGACTCGCAGGTTAACGCTCAGGTGCGTGCCAAAGGCCAGCGCAGCGAGAAAGCAACCGGAAACCGCGGCGCCTTGCGCCCGGCCGGCGCGCGCCACGGCTGCATGCGCGCGCTCATGGCCGCGCACATGGCCGCGCCTTCTTCGCCATAGAGACGCTCCATGGCCTGCTGCACGAGGCCGGCGTCGAACCATAGCTTGAAGCGGCGATGGCAGGTGCGGAAGTCGGGGTAGCGCTCGGGCAGTTTCGCCCAGACGGAGCCCGTTGAAAGCACCCAGAGAATGGCTTCGAATACGGCGCGCGAGCAATGCGCCGGGCGGCCGCGGCGCGGACCGGCGGAACGGATTTCATGGAAGAGCGGTTCGACGCTGCGCCACTGCGCGTCGCTGAGTTCCATCGAGGGACGAGGCTGCATCTGATATTCCAAGTGAGGTTGTCTGACACACAACGACTAAATTAGCCTCACGTCCCCGGGGAAAATATCGGACTATGCCTAAAACGGTCTGAAAATCGGCGTGGTGATACAGTCAGTATCGCATTCCACCTGCATAACTGTGCTTTCGAAATCGTGCTATTGCAAAGATGCCGTTTCGGCCCTTCATGCACAAAAGCCGCGCTAAACTGCGGAATTCCGGACTCGATGGTGCAATTCCCATGGCACGCTCATCTGCTTCGCCCGTGAAAACCGGCCGCATTCGCGTCGGCATTGGAGGATGGATCTATCAGCCGTGGCGCGGCACGTTCTATCCCGAAGGGCTCGCCCAGCGCCTCGAGCTCGACTATGCGAGCCGCCACCTCACCTCGATCGAAATCAACAGCACCTATTACGGCGCCCAGCGCCCCACGAGCTTCACGCGCTGGCACGACGAGACACCCGACGATTTCGTGTTCTCGGTGAAGGGCCCGCGCTTCGCGATGAACCGCCGCGTGCTGGCCGAGGCCGGCCCGACGATCGAGCGCTTTCTGGCCAGCGGCGTGCTGAATCTGCGCGACAAGCTTGGCGCGATCAACTGGCAATTGCTCGCGGGCAAGCGCTTCGATCCAGAGGACTACGCACGATTTCTCGAACTGCTGCCTGTCGAGGCCGATGGGTACGCGCTAAAGCATGCGCTGGAGGTGCGGCACGAGAGTTTCTGCACGCCGGAATTCGTCGCGCTGGCGCGGCAGCGCGGGGCCGCGATCGTGATGTCCGGCGATTCAGAATACCCACAGATCGCCGACGTGAGCGCGCCCTTCGTCTATGCCCGCATCATGGGCACGGCCGATGGCGAGCCTCTCGGCTACGCGCCCGAGGAACTCGACCGGTGGGCCGAGCGCGCGCTCACATGGGCGCGGGGCGGCAGCCCCGAGGATCTCGCCACCTTCGACGCACCGCTCGCGGCCAACACGGGACGCGATGTCTATCTTTATGTGATCAGCGGCTATAAGGAGCGCAATCCCGCCGCGGCGATGGCGCTGATCGAGCGCCTGCGCGAACGCGGCGCGCAGTGAACGCAGGAACGAATGCAACGGCGCGTCCAACGAAGACGAAGACGCGCCGAACACAACAAAACCGCGGGCTGCGCGCCGAAATCGATCTCGCCGCACAGCCCGCGCCTTTTACGCCCCCTCGTTAAAGCTGCCGCCGCATTTCCGCCGCCGGCAGCTTCATCATCTGACGGTATTTCGTGACGGTGCGGCGCGCCACGCGCACGCCCTGCTTTTCCAGTTCCTGCGTGAGCACGACGTCCGAGAGCGGATCGCGCGGATTCTCGGCGTCGATCATCTCCTTGATGAGCGCGCGCACGGCGGCGGCAGAACAGGTCCCGCCCGTGCGCGTCTCCAGTTCGCGCGGGAAGAAGCGCTTGAACTCGAAGATGCCGCGCGGCGTGGCCATGTACTTGTTGCCGGTCGCGCGCGACACGGTCGACTCGTGCAGGCCGAGCTCGTCGGCGACGTCGCGCAGCAGCATCGGGCGCAGCGCGATCTCGCCGTACTGGAAGAAGGCTTTCTGGCGCGCGACGATGCATTCGCCCACACGCAGGATCGTCTCGCAGCGCTTGTGCGCGTTGCGAATCAGCCAGCGCGCTTCCTGCAACTGTTGCGCGAGCGGCGAGCGGCTCGTCTGCTCCGAGCGCGCGAACAGCTCCGCATAGAGCTTGTGGATGCGCGCGCGCGGCTCGATGGCCGGATTCACGGTGACCACCCAGCGGCCGCGCACCTGGCGCACGATCACGTCCGGCACTACATAGCCGCCGTCCGCGCGGCCGTAGTGATTGCCGGGCTTCGGGTCGAGGCGGCGCACGAGCGCGCTCGCGGCCTGCAGCGACTGCGCATCGCAGCCGAGCTGGCGTTGCAGCTCGCCATGCTCGCGGCGCGCGAGACGCTCGAGATGGTCGGTCACGATGCGATGCGCAATATCGCGGTGCGGCGTGTCTTCGGGCATCGCTTCGAGCTGCAGCGCGAGGCATTCCGCAAGCGAGCGCGCGCCAATGCCGGGCCGGTCGAGCGTCTGGACCACGCGTAGCGCGACGCGCAGGCGGTCTTCGTCGAGCGTGTCGCCCAAGCCTTCGACTTCGGCGAGATCGGCGAGCTCCTGACGCAGATAGCCGTCGTCGTCGAGCGCTTCGATCACGACCTGGACCGCCGCGCGATCGAGGTCTTCGAGCGGCGAGAGCCGCAGCGCCTCGTGCAATTGCTCGCGCAGCGAGACGGGCACGCGCACCCAGTCGGCGGCCTCGGCTTCGCCGTCTTCGGAGCCGCGATAGCCCGACGACGCGCGCATCGCGCCCGGCATCGGCAGATCGGCGGTGTACGAGCCGCCTTCGTCGCCGTAGCCCCCGGCATCCTCGCCGTAGGTGCCCGACTCGCTGCCATAGCTCGTCGCATCGGGGCTCATGCCGACATCGCCGGCGCTTTCCATGCCGCCATCGAGATCGCCTTCGTGCGCACCGGCAGCGATGGGCACGGCGGACGCGGCGGCGCCAATGCCGGCTGCGCCTTCAGCGGCCTCGGCGGCTTCGCCGGTCTCCTGGGCGGGCGGCACATATTCGAGAAACGGATTGGTATCGAGCGCCTCGCGCAGTTCCTGCTGAAATTCGAGCGACGACAGTTGCAACAGGCGCACGGCCTGCTGCAGACGCGGCGTCAGTGCCAGATGCTGACGGGCGTGTAACGCGATGGAAGGCATGGCTGTCCTGTTTCTGAGTGGGGTGTCAATGGCCGACACTACGCAACACCCATGCCAGTTTTTACAAAGGCTTGTTTTATAACGGGATCGCGCCTTGCGACGACGCAATTACAGCACCCGGGCCGCCCCGCCCCGCGGACGTTTTTACAATCCCCCGAAAAAATTGCGTCCCTGATTGCGTATCTGACCGAGCGCTCGTCGACCGCTCCGGCCCCATCCTCACGCGCGGCCCGCGACCATGCCGCCGTCCCACATAGTGTTCGCTTCGCCCGCCGTGGCGGTGCCGCTCGCGCCACGATTTAAATCGCGATTTGCGCTCCAGTTGGCACGATCGGCATGGCGCGGCATGGACCTTGCGACATCGTCCGGCGAACACCAACGGAAAAGGAGAAACGCATGAAGCGCATTCCGATGCTCAAGACCATGGCGGGGGTGGCCTGCATGACTTTCGCGCTCGCTGCCGGCGCGCAGACGACCACGACCGATACTTCGACGGCGCCCTCGGCGAGCTCCGAAAGCGTTGGCCAGCACGTTGATGACACAACCATCACGACCAAGGTGAAAGCCGAGTTGCTGGCCGCGAAGAATGTGAAGTCCGAGCACATTCACGTGAAGACGCGCAAGGGCGTCGTCTCGCTGACGGGCACGGTGCCGAGCGCCGAGGATCGCGACAACGCCAAGGAGGTGGTCGAAGGCGTGTCGGGCGTGAGTTCGGTGAAAAATCACCTGAAGGTGGTGGCCGCGCAATAACCGCTAAGTAACCGCTAAGTAACTGCGGATTAGCCGTGGCTTGATCCGCTATGCGGCCGGACGCGTGCCTCGCGCACGTCCGGCCGCGCCCTTCAGCGTTCGTCGCGCAACTGCTCCAGCCGCGCATCGCCCTGACGCGCGAGCATCCAGCCCGGATATTCGGCGGGCAGGCGGCTCACGTCGTCGAGAATCGCGAGCTCTTCGGTCGAGAGCTTCACCTTCGTGGCCGCGACGTTGTCGTCGAGTTGATCGGTGCGCTTCGCGCCCACGATCACCGTCGTCACCGCGCGCTGATGCAGGAGCCACGCGAGCGCTATCTGCGCCACCGAGACGCCCTTGCGTTCGGCGATCGGCCGCATCGCGTCGATGCAGTCCCATGCGCGCTCGCGTTCCACGGGCGGAAAATCGAACGTCGTGCGGCGGCTGCCCTCCTCGCCCTGACGATCGCGCCCATATTTGCCGCTCAGCAGCCCGCCCGCGAGCGGACTCCAGACCATGAGCCCGAGCCCTTCGCTCGCGAGCATCGGCACGATCTCGCGCTCGAGGTCGCGGCCCGCGATCGTGTAATACGCCTGCAGCGACTGGAAGCGCGCGAGCCCGTGATGATGCGCGATGCCCAGCGCCTTCACGATCTGCCACGCGGCCCAGTTCGAGACGCCCACATAGCGCACGTAGCCCTGCTGCACGAGCGTGTCGAACGCGCGCACGGTCTCCTCGATGGGCGTGACCGGGTCGAAGCCGTGAATCTGGTAGAGGTCGATGTGGTCGAGCTGGAGGCGGCGCAGGCTCGCCTTCACGCCCTCCATGATGTGATAGCGCGTCGCGCCGCGCTGGTTCGGCGACGGACCCATTTCGCCGAACACCTTGGTCGCGACGACGACCTGATCGCGCACCACCTTGAGGTTCTTGAGCGCCTGACCCGTGATCTGCTCGGAAATGCCTTGCGAGTAGATGTCGGCGGTATCGATGAAGTTGATGCCCGCATCGAGCGCGCCGCCGATGAGGCGCTCGGCGTCGGTCTGCTGCAGGTCGCCGATCTGGTTCCAGATGCCGGCGCCACCGCCGAAGGTCATGGTGCCGAGACAAAGTTCGGAAACAAAGAGGCCGGTACGGCCAAGAGGGCGCATTTGCATGGGAAAACTCCGACGTGGGCCGAGGGAACATCCAACGGGCCAGAGGATACTGCGAACGCGCGAGACGTGCTGAGGGCGCTCGCGGCTTACGTAATCGGGGACATGGGCGCTGCGGCGCCCACGCGCCGCAGCGCTCCCGAAGCGCCGCCTGGCAGCCGCGCGCGAAACCTGCGAGACTGTTTTTTTGCGCCGTGTTTTGCCTTGTTCGTGCCTTGTTCTTTCGCACAACTGCAGTCCGATGAATCGTGCGAATCCCACGAGCCGCATGTCCCGCATGCCCGGCACTTGAAACCCGCGCGACGCGCCCTCAACCCTTGTGCGCATGAGCCTGCTTTCGCCCGCCTCCGTCCAGCCCGATTCTTCCGTGTCCACGCCCAATGCGGCCGACCCGGACGATCCGCTCGCCCTCTTCCATCCGGCCGTGGCCGCGTGGTTCCGGAGCAGCTTCGCGGCCCCCACGCCCGCGCAGCGCGCCGCGTGGCCGCTCATCGCGAGCGGCCACGCCACGCTCGTGGCCGCGCCTACCGGCTCGGGCAAGACGCTCACGGGTTTTCTCACCGCGCTCGACGCGCTCGTGCGCGAAGGCCTCGCGAACGGCGGCGCGCTGCCCGACGCCACGCTCGTCGTCTACGTCTCGCCGCTCAAGGCGCTCTCCAACGACATCCACCTGAACCTGGAGCGTCCGCTCGAAGGCATCCGCGCGGAGCTCGCGCGCCGCGACCTGCCGCCGGTCGAGATCCGCACCGCCGTGCGCACCGGCGACACGCCGCAGCCCGAGCGCGCCGCGCAGCGCTTGCGCGCGCCGCATATTCTCGTCACCACGCCCGAGTCGCTCTACGTGCTGCTCGGCTCGGAGTCGGGCCGCCGCATGCTCGCGGGCGCGCGCAGCGTGATCGTCGACGAAATTCACGCGCTCGCGGGCAACAAGCGCGGCGTCCATCTTGCGCTCAGTCTCGAACGCCTCGACGCGCTGTGCGGCCAGCGTCTCTTGCGCATCGGGCTTTCGGCGACGCAAAAGCCCATCGAAACCGTGGCGCGCTTTCTCGTCGGCATCGGCGAAAACGCTGCGGCGCCGCCCGCGTGCGCGATCGTCGACGCGGGCCACGTGCGGGCGCGCGACCTCGCGCTCGAAGTGCCGCCCGTGCCGCTCGAGGCTGTCATGGCCAACGACGTCTGGGAGCGCGTCTACGATCGCATGGCCGAGCTCGTCGCGCAGCACCGCACGACGCTCGTGTTCGTGAATACGCGCCGCATGGCCGAGCGCGTCGCGCGCCATCTCACCGACCGCCTCGGTGCCGAGGTCGTGGCCGCGCATCACGGCAGCCTCGCGCGCGAGCATCGCTTCGACGCCGAGCAGCGCCTGAAGCGCGGCGAGCTGCGCGTGCTGGTGGCCACGGCCTCGCTCGAACTGGGCATCGATATCGGCGATGTCGATCTCGTCTGCCAGATCAGCTCGCCGCGCTCGATCGCGGGCTTTTTGCAGCGCGTCGGACGCTCCGGCCACCAGGTGGGCGGCATGCCGAAGGGACGGCTCTTTCCGACCTCGCGCGACGATCTCATCGAATGCGCGGCGCTGCTCGATTGCGTGCGGCGCGGCGAGCTCGACCGCCTCGCGCTGCCGCACGCGCCGCTCGACGTGCTGGCGCAGCAGATCGTCGCCGAGGTGGCGTGCGAGGAGTGGAACGAAGACGCGCTGTTCGCGCTCGTGCGCCGCAGCGCGCCGTTCGCGCAGTTCGAGCGCGCGCGCTTCGACGCGGTGCTGCGCATGCTGGCCGTTGGCTACACGAGCCGTCACGGACCGCGCGCCGCGTATCTGCACCGCGACGTCGTGAGCCATACGCTGCGCGCCCGGCGCGGCGCGCGCCTCGTCGCGCTGACCTCGGGCGGCACGATCCCCGACAACGCCGACTACGCCGTGCTGCTCCAACCGCAAGCCGTGCAGATCGGCACCGTGAACGAGGACTTCGCCGTCGAAAGCCTCGCGGGCGACGTGTTCCAGCTCGGCAACGCTTCGTACCGCATCCTGCGCATCGAGGCGGGACGCGTGCGCGTGGAGGACGCGCAAGGCCAGCCGCCGAACATCCCGTTCTGGCTCGGCGAGGCGCCGGGCCGCAGCGACGAGCTTTCGTTCGCGATCTCGCGCTTGCGCGGCCAGATCGAGGCGGCGCTGGGCACAGATGATGACGAGGCTGCGGCGAGCGATCTGCGCGAGAACGGCCCGATCGACGCCGCAAACGATGCGGGCGCCACACCGCCCGCAAGCGCCCCGGCCAACGCCGCGGCCATCGAACGCGCCACCGCATGGCTGTGCGCCACGCTCGGTCTGGACGACGCCCCCGCGCGCCAGATCGTCGAGTACCTCGCGCGCGCCCGCGCCGCGCTCACCGTCCTGCCGACCCAGGACACGCTCGTGTTGGAGCGCTTCTTCGACGAAGCGGGCGGCACGCAGCTCGTGATCCACGCGCCGTTCGGCAGCCGCGTGAACCGCGCGTGGGGCCTCACGCTGCGCAAGCGCTTTTGCCGCCAGTTCAACTTCGAGCTCCAGGCCGCCGCCACCGAGGACGCGATCATCCTCTCGCTCACCCACGCGCACAGCTTCGCGCTCGACGAGGTGTGGCGCTATCTGCATTCGAACAGCGCCGAGCACCTGCTCGTGCAGGCGCTGCTCGACGCGCCGCTGTTCGGCGTGCGCTGGCGCTGGAACGCCACCACGGCGCTCGCGCTGCCGCGCCAGACGGGCGGGCGCAAGACGCCGCCGCAGATCCAGCGCATGCGCAGCGAGGATCTGCTCGCGGCCGTGTTCCCCGACCAGGCCGCGTGCGTGGAGAACCTCGCGGGCGAGCGCGAGATTCCGCACCATCCGCTCGTCGATCAAACGCTCGACGACTGCCTCCACGACGCGATGGACACCGAAGGATGGCTCGCGCTGCTGCGCCGCATCGAGTCGCGCGGCGTGCGGCTCGTGACGCGCGAGCTGCCGGCGCCCTCGCCGCTCGCGGCCGAGATTCTGACCGCGCGCCCCTATGCGTTCCTCGACGATGCCCCCATCGAGGAGCGGCGCACCCAGGCAGTGCTGTCGCGGCGCTGGAGCGACCCCGAATCGGCGGACGACATGGGCGCGCTCGATCCCGAGGCGATCGCGAGCGTGCGCGAGGAGGCCTGGCCGCAGGTGCGCGACGTCGACGAACTCCATGACGCCATCAACACGCTCGGCGCGCTGACGCAAAGCGAGGCGCACGCGCAGGGCTGGAACGCGTGGCTCGCGGAGCTGGCCGCCGCGGGGCGCGCGACGCGCATGCCGGTCGCCGAGCACGACGCGCTGTGGGTGAGCATCGAGCGTCTCGCCTGCGTGCGCGCGATCTATCCGCAGGCGCGATGCGAGCCGCCGTTGGCCGCGCTCGCCGGCGCCGACGAGCCGCGCGACGAACCGTGGAACGAGGACACGGCGCTGGTCGAGATCGTGCGCGCGCGAATGTCGGGATTCGGACCGCTAACGGTTGCGCAGATCGCGCGGCCGCTCGCGCTGGAGGCCAGCGTCGTGGCGCTCGCGCTCACGCGGCTCGAAGCCGAAGGCACGGTCATGCGCGGGCGCTTCACGCCGGGCGCGCGCGAGGAGGAATGGTGCGAACGCCATCTGCTGGCGCGCATCCACCGCTATACGGTGCGCAAGCTGCGCCGCGAGATCGAGCCGGTCGAGCGGCAGGATTTCATGCGCTTCCTGTTCGAGTGGCAGCACGTGGCGGCCACGACGGGCAACGACACGCGCGGCTCGGGCCGCGACGCGCTGACTGCCATGCTTGGGCAACTCGAAGGCTGGGAGGCGTCGGCGCTCGCGTGGGAGGACGAGATCCTGCCCGCGCGCATCGACGATTACACGCCGATGCTGCTCGACGACCTGTGCCGCTCGGGACAGATCGCGTGGGCGCGGCTGCCGGCGCGGGCCGCGAGCACGACGGTGCGCAGCACGCCAGTGGTGCTTCTGCCGCGCCGCGAGCTCGCGCGCTGGACGGCGCTCGTCGACCTGCCCGAAGCCGCGGATTCGGCGCGCGCACGGCGCGTCCATGAGGCGCTGCTGCGCCACGGCGCGATGTTCTTCGACGAGCTGGCCGCCGATGCGCACCTGCTCGGCGTGGAGCTGGAGACCGCACTCGGCGAGCTGGTGGCCGCTGGGCTCGTGAACGCCGACAGCTTCGCAGGACTGCGCGCGCTGGTGCGCCCCGCCGCGAAGCGCCAGGCGCAGCACGGCCATTACGGACGACGGCGCCCGCGCGGCTTCGGGCCGCTCGCGGGCGGCATGGCCGATGCCGGGCGCTGGGCGGTGCTGCGGCGGGCGGCGGTGCCTGTTGGGGAGACGGTGTCGGCGGGAGATGTCGCGGAGGGATCATCGGCGCAGGCGACGGTCGCCCCGAAGGAAATGCGATCGTTGCGCGCGACGAACCCTGCGCCATCACGGCGACCGCCAGCCCACCCCGATCTGCTGGAGCACGTCGCCAACGTGCTGCTGCGCCGCTATGGCGTCGTGTGCTGGCAACTGCTCGCGCGCGAGGCGCCCTGGCTGCCGCCGTGGCGCGATCTGCTGCGTGTGCTGCATCGCATGGAGGCGCGCGGCGACGTGCGCGGCGGCCGCTTCGTCACGGGCCTCTCGGGCGAGCAGTTCGCCCTGCCCGAAGCCGTCGCGCTGCTGCGCGACGTGCGGCGGCGCGGGGGTGGAGACGACGCGCTGGTTTGCGTCGCCGCCTCGGACCCGCTGAATCTGGTTGGAACCGTGCTGCCCGGGGAGAAAGTGCCCGCTGTCGCGGGCAATCGCATCGTGTTTCGCGATGGCGTGCCCGTCGCCACGTTGATCGCCGGGCATTGCGAGTTTCTCGGCGATTTCGACGAGGTGACTCGCGCTGCCCTGCGGGCGGCGCTTGCTCGCTCAGGTGGCGTTGCGTCGGGCGTTTGATGCTTGGTTATGGGCGATCCGTGTTCTGTGCCACGGGGAAGTTTGTCGGTGTGGAGGGCTGCGTCGGGCTGTTAGTTGCATAACGACGCATTCGGGCGAGTGCGCCCGTTAGTTGCACACGACTCCCTAGCCACGCCCAACGAAATGCCGCCGCACCCGCAACCCGTTCGCGACGACCAGCAGGCTCGCGCCCACGTCCGCGAACACGGCCATCCAGAGGGTCGCCTCGCCCGCCAGCGCCAGTACGAGAAACACCGCCTTGATCCCCAACGCGAGCGCGATGTTCTGCATCAGCACCGCCGACACCTTGCGGCTCAATCCGATGAACGCCGCGATCTTGCGCGGATCGTCGTCCATGATCGCGACGTCGGCGGTCTCGAGCGCCGTCGCCGTACCGGCCGCGCCCATCGCAAAGCCGATGTCGGCGCGCGCGAGCGCGGGCGCGTCGTTCACGCCGTCGCCGACCATCGCCGTCATCCCGTGCTGCGCGCAAAGCGCCGCCACCGCGTCCTGCTTGTCCTGCGGCAGCAGATTGCCGCGCGCGTCGTCGATGCCGAGCTGCGCCGCAATCGCCCGCGCCGTCGCCGGGTTATCGCCGGTCAGCATCACAGGTGTCACGCCGAGTTGCTTGAGCGCGCGCACGGCGGGCAGGCTCTCGGCCCGCACCGCATCGGCAACGGCGAACAGCGCCACCGGCTCGCGCGGCGAGCACAGCACGATGGCGGTCTTGCCCGCGGCTTCGAGTTGCTCAAGCCGGGCTTCGAGATCGGGCGAGCACAGGCCCAGCGATTCCACGAGCCGATGATTGCCCAGATGCCAAGCCTCGCCGTCAATGCGCCCGGTCACGCCGAGACCGTTGAGCACCGCGAAATTGTCGATCGGCGCAAGCGACGCCTCTGTGCCGCGCTCGCGCCACCCCGCCACGAGCGCGCGCGCGACCGGATGTGTGCTCGCATCGTCGAGGCTCGCGGCGAGGCGCAGCGCCTCGTCCTCGGGCAGTGCCGCCAGCGCGAGCGTGTCGGTGAGCACCGGCGCGCCGCGCGTGAGCGTGCCGGTCTTGTCGAGCGCGACGGCCTTGAGCAGACGGGCGCGTTCGAGCCACACGCCGCCCTTCACGAGCATGCCGTTGCGCGCGGCCGCCGCGAGGCCGCTCACGACCGTCACCGGCGTCGAGACGACGAGCGCGCACGGGCATGCGATCACCAGCAGCACGAGCGACTTGTAGAGCCACGCGCCCCATGCGCCGCCGAACGCGAGCGGCCCCGCAATCGCGATCAGCACCGCGAGCGCGACCACGGCGGGCGTGTAGTAGCGCGCGAACTGGTCGACGAAGCGTTGCGTGGGCGCGCGCTGCGCCTGGGCCTCCTGGACCGCCGCCGCGATGCGCGCGAGCGTGCTGTCGCGCGCGGCGGCGGTGACGATCGCCTCCACGACGCCATCGACGACGATGCTGCCCGCGTAGAGCGCATCGCCTTCGACCTTGTCGACGGGCAGGCTCTCGCCGGTGATGGGCGCCTGGTCGAGCGCGGCGCGCCCCGTGGCCACGCGTGCGTCGACGGGCACGCGCTCGCCCGTGCGCACGCGGATGCGCTCGCCCACCGCCACTTCGGCGACGGCGCGGGTACGCCATTCTCCCCGTCCCTGTTGTCGCGTTTGTTGAGCCGCGGCGCCGGCGCTTGCCATCCAGACCTCGGCGGTTTCGGGCGCGAGCGCGGTCAGCGAGCGGATCGCGTGACGCGCGCGTTCGAGCGAAAGCGCCTCGATCTCCTCGGCGAGCGCGAACAGGAACACGACCATGGCCGCCTCGGGCCACTTGCCGATGACAACGGCGCCCGCGACCGCGAGCGACATCAGGAAATAGATGTTGATCGTGAAATTCTTGAGCGCGATCCAGCCTTTGCGCAGCGTCGGCAAGCCCGCGCACAACAGCGAGACCACCGTGCAGACCAGCACCGGCCAGCCGGTCTCGTGGCCCGTGCTCCATGCCAGGACCTCAGCGGCCGCTGCTGCAATGCCGCTTGCGGCGAGGAGCAGCTTCTCGCGCAGCGCGAGGCCGGGGCTGCGCGCCGGGGCGGCGGTGTCGGCGTTCGCGTTGGCCTGCGCGCCGTCGTCGAGCGGACGCGGCGCCATGTCGAGCGCGTGCAGCGCCGCTTCGAGCGGTTGCGCGTCGGGCAGCCGGTGGTAGACCGTCAGCTCGCGCGCGAGCAGATCGAAGTCGAGGCGCACGACACCCGGCATCGGCTCGAGGCGCTTGCGGATGAGCCGCTCCTCGGTCGGGCAATCCATGTTGTCGATGCGGTAGCGCGCGCGCTGCGCGCCTTCGGGGGCGCTCGCGTGAACGGTGCTGCGGGAGGGGTTTAGCGCGGCAGCGCCCCCGCAGCAGGACGATGCTTCATGGCCGGCGTGGTCGTGGGCATGAGCGTGACCAGCGGCGTGGTCGTGGGCTTGTCCGTGATCGTGATCGTCGCCATGCTCATGCGCGTGACTGTGATCGTGGCCGCACACGCGGTCCTCCCCCGCTTCATCGAGCGAGACTGCCGATTCCGTCGAGCCCGACGCCGCTGCGTCCCGCCCGTCGTCGCGCGCCCGAAAACGCTGCGCGGACACGCAACGCGACCAGAAAGCCTGGACCATGGCCGATTTCTCCCAAAAGTGACAGAATCATTGAACAGCCTGTAGCGGCTACAGGGTCAAGCCAATTTGGGAGAACTGCGACCATGAGAATCGGTGAACTGGCGCGCCAGGCCCATTGCGACGTCGAAACGGTGCGCTTCTACGAACGCGAGGGCCTGCTCGACGAGCCGGCGCGAGAAACCAACGGATACCGCAGCTACACGGGCGTGCATGCCGCGCAGCTGAACTTCATCCGCCATTGCCGCTCGCTGGGCATCGGCCTCGCCGATATCCGCACGCTGCGCCGCTATCAGGCGGACCCGAGCCAGCCGTGCGACGAAGTGAATCAACTGATCGATTGCCAGATTGCGCGCATTCACGAGCAGATCGAGTCGATGCGCGTGCTCGAACAGCAGTTGCGGACGCTGCGTGAGAGCTGCCATGCCCACCACAGCAGCAGCGCCGAGTGCGGGATCATGAAGAACCTGGAGCAGCCGATGGACGAAGAAAGCTGTTCCTGCCACGCGGATGCAGTGCACGACGACGCGGCAGCGAAGGAATAAAACGCCCGCATGGCGGACGGTGCGCGGTGGGCGCGTGCACCGTTGAAAATCGCCGCGCAGCGGCGAGGCCACAAGAAATATTTGAGCGCCCGCGCACAGGGCGCCGCTAAAACCCGGACCCAGATCCGGGTTTTAGCTCATTGAGGCCCATTGAGGCCGTTCAAGCCTGATCAGCCCTTCAAGGCGCCGAAGCAATCACCTCGGCCACCGCGGCCGTGAGCTTCTTCGCGTACGGCACGTGCAGGAACTCGTTGGGCCCGTGCGCATTCGACTTCGGTCCGAGCACGCCGCACACCATGAACTGCGACTTGGGAAAGCCCGCTTGCAGGACGTTCATCAGCGGTATCGTGCCGCCCTGGCCCAGATACGCGCAGTCCGCCCCGAAGTGCGTCCGCGAAGCCGCATCGAGCGCCTGCGAGAGCCACGGCGCGAGTTCCGGCGCGCTCCAGCCGTTGGCTGCGCCCGTGTCCGGCTTGAAAGTGACCTTCGCGTTATAGGGCGGATCGAGTTCGAGCAGCGCCTTCAGCTCGGCGACGGCCTTCGACGCCTCCACCAGCGGCGGCAGCCGCAGCGAAAGCTTGAACGCCGTGCGCGGACGCAGCACGTTGCCGGCGTCGGCGAGCGCGGGCAGGCCCGCCGCGCCGGTCACGGAGAGCGACGGGCGCCACGTCGAATCGAGCAGCGCCTGCTGCGGGTCCGTGGTCTTGGGCAGCACGGGCCGGCCGTCCTGGCCGCATGCCCAGGGCAGCCCCTTCCAGACGCTGTCGCCGAGAATCCTGGCGGTGGCCTCGGCCTCGGAAAGACGCTTCGACGGGATCGCGCAATGAAAGCCCTTGGGCAGGAGCGTGCCGCTTGCGGCGTCTTCGAGCCGCTCGAACAACTGGCGCATCACGCGGAAGCTGGACGGCGCAATGCCGCCATAGGAGCCGGAATGGATGCCCTCTTCCAGCACCTCGACTTCCAGATCGCCCGACACGAGACCGCGCAACGAAGTGGTGAGCCAAAGCTGATCGTAGTTGCCCGCACCCGAGTCGAGACAGACGACTAGCCCGACCGTGCCCAGGCGCTCGCGCAGTGCGTCGACATAGGGCAGCAGGTCATAGCTGCCCGATTCCTCGCAGGTCTCGATGAGGCCCACGCAGCGTGGACGCTCGATGCCCTGGGCGTCGAGCGCGGCCAGCGCCGTGACGCTCGCGTAGATGGCGTAGCCGTCGTCGGCGCCACCTCGCCCATAGAGGCGGCCGTCTTCGAGCTTGGGCGTCCAGGGACCGAGATCGTTGCGCCAGCCCGCGAATTCGGGCTGCTTGTCGAGGTGCCCGTAGAGCACGACGGTCTCGCTGCTGCCCGAGCGCGTGGCCGGCACCTCGAAGAAGATCACCGGCGTGCGGCCCGGCAGACGCACGATTTCGAGTTTCAGGCCGCGCACGGGCTGGGTTTCGGCCCACTTCGCGGCTTCTTGCACGACGCGCTCCAGATAGCCGTGCTTCGCCCAGTCGGCGTCGAACGCCGGACTCTTGGCCGGCACCGCGATGTAGTCGGTGAGCGCGGGGACGATTTCGTCGTTCCACTTGCGCTCCACGAACGCGCGCAACTCGTCGTGATCCAGTTGCCGGATGTCCTCTGTCGTGTCTGAGCTCATGGTGCGAATTCCGTGCGGGAAAAATTCAAATCATAGACCCGAACAGCCCTTCGCCGACAGGTCTCGCGCACGAACTCGCCACGCGCTGGCCGTTCGGCCAGGGACTTCAAGCGCGCAAGGCCGATCCGCGCGACAATGGATGATCGGGCGCGTAACGCGCCATTGGGGAGGACCGGCCATGGTGAGCCATTCCGTCTTCGAGATCATCGTTCTGCTCGCGGCGGTCGCGCTTTATTTCTTGCCAGCGCTGATCGCGGAGCGGCGCGTGCGCGACGATCTGCTGACGATCGCGCTCTTCAACGCGGTGCTCGGCTGGACGGTGTTCGGCTGGCTGCTTGCGCTTTACTGGGCGCTGCAGCCGAATCCGCCGAAGGACATAGGCGGCAACGTGAAGGAAAGACGGCGGCGGCTGGGCATGCTGCTGTTCTCCCGCCGGCTCGACGACCGCGTGCACGCGCGCGAGGCCCGTGAGGCCGAGCGCGGACGCTCCTCGCATTGAAAAATCGCACCGTCCGGATAACCGGCGCTTGCGGATATCGGGCAAGCGATAGACGCCATGCGTCGCCGCGAGATACCTGCCCTGGCCGAACGGCCAATCCGCCCGACGGGCCGCGCACGCGCCCCGTTTGCATGAAATAATCACGCTCATATTCGTCGCGCACGCAGGTCCATCACCGTGCGCGTCCCCCGATTTCCCCAGCCGCCTTACCCGCAGGACCCACGGAGCCCGCCATGCCCCACGTCGCCCCGCTGCTCGCCTTTGCCGCCGTCGCTCTCGGCATGGCGCTCACGCCCGGACCCAATATGATCTATCTGATCTCGCGCTCGATCTGCCAGGGCCGCAAGGCAGGCCTCATCTCGCTCGGCGGGGTCGCGCTCGGGTTCATTTTCTACATGCTGTGCGCCGCATTCGGCATCACGGCGCTGCTGATGGCCGTGCCTTTTGCGTACGACGCGCTGCGCCTCGGCGGCGCGCTCTATCTGGCCTGGCTCGCGTGGCAGACGCTCAAGCCGGGCGGCCGATCGCCATTCCAGGTGCGCGAGCTCACGCCCGACCGGCCGCGCAAGCTCTTCCTCATGGGCTTCGTCACGAACCTGCTGAACCCGAAGGTGGCGATCCTCTATCTCTCGCTGCTGCCGCAGTTCATCGACCCGGCCAAAGGCAGCGTGCTCGCGCAATCGATCGAGCTCGGCGCGGTGCAGATCGTGCTCTCGGTTACCGTGAACGCCACCGCGGCCATTACGGCGGGCACGATTGCGTCGTTTCTTTCCGGCCGACCGAAGTGGCTGGCGTTTCAGCGGTATTTGATGGGGACGGTACTGGCCGGGCTGGCCGTGCGGATCGCGGCGGAAGGACAGCGTTAAGGGGCTGCCTGCGTTAGCAGGCGCGAGGACAGACGATGGGCGGCCCGTGCCGCCCCGCTGTCCGCCATTGTTCGGCGCTTCAAACCTTCAAATCCGGCTTCGAACGGATTCAAAGCCGATTCAAGCGCGCCCGTTGGCACGGGTTGCCGGCATGCGCAGCTTGACCGAGGCCGCCGAAATCAGGCGTGGCTCGATTTGCACCATGTCCTGCGCGAACATGTCCTGACGCAGTTCGCCGTGGTCGTCGAACCACTGGCAGATCAGCCAATGGCCGTTTGCAAAGCCAACCGGCCCTGCGTACATGACGGTCATGCGCGGTCCACCCGATTTAAGGGTGACCACGTCGCCAACGCCAGCCATGGCGGCGGGTTCGTTTTCTGCAAGCTCAATGGGCGTATCCAGCATGGCGCTGCCTCCGCAAGCCAGGTCGCTCATCGAATGATTCCCGATGCGGGTTCCGCTCTCCCACATGCAGGCTTTTTATCGATAATGTTATTCGGGCGACCGTTAATAAGTCTCGCAAGGCTAACAATACAAACAAAATCGCGCAAGCGATTTTGATACGGATGCGGGAAAACCGCGATTAATCGATGGGGATCGACTCGCATAATCGTGCTGCGGCGCCGCCCGGCGCCCTCTGCCGGGCCTCTAGCTGGCCCGCAATGCACAAACAATCATATTATTTCAAGTGCGCAAGGCTTATTGTGGCGATACGTAAGCGGCCTTAAACCAGGCGCTAAAGCACTTCTACACCGAGCATTAACCAGATAGTTCAGATCCAATACGGCGCCGAGCACCCGTCTGAACCCGTTTCCCCCGAAGAAAATCGCCCGGACGTTTTGTTTTTCGCCTTGGAATGAACCGATTTTTATATATTGCCGTGTTGCACCATTAATCACACTGTCAAAAAAATCCCGCCGCTGAAATACGGCCGTCACGATTATCGGCAAATGCATAAAAAAGCGCCTCGTCCGACCAGGCCAAACCGGGCCATGGCAAGACCTATAGCGCCCATGACACAACCGGACCCGCGACGCGAGCCCGCCCGGCTCAGCCCGCCAGCGTTCCCGTAGCCTGCGACGCGATCAGCTTGGGCAGCGGCTCGCATTTGCACTGGCAGAGATCGCCTTCGAGCGCGACCTGCTTGCCCATGACGGACAGGGTATGCGGCGCGCCATCGGAAATGATGACGCCCTGCTCATTGCAGGTATGGCACCTGACCGGGGCGCCGAGGTAGGCCATCGGACGCCCATCGAACGACGAGCCGGCGATGCCGTCCAGCACCACGCCGTTATGGTCCGTCTTATCGTCTTTGAGAATGAACTTGCGTGTCATCGCCTGCTCCCTGAGAGTCTCAGTCTGTTTCGCCCCCACTTGCCGAACGTGGAAGTCGTTTGGATGTGCACCTCGCCCGTGACGAACGGTCAGGGGAACGGCGCATCTTAATATTCAGACGATACTTCGTTCAAGCGGTTTGCACGCTCAATCGACGAAACGGGGCGTCATGGCGCCCCATCGGTCCTTTGCCCTTACTCGGAAAACGGCAGCGAATTCTGGCCTTCGGCGCGCATGCCGAACACATTGAGCGTCATCGCCACGAGCGCGTAGTAGCCGAGCAGCCCCACGAGGTTGATCGTGGTCTCATGCCCGAAGCGCTCCACCGCGCGTGCGTAGGTCGCGTCGGAGACGCGCTTCGTGTCGTAGAGCTCCGTCACGAATGCGTAGATGAGCGCGTCGTCGGGCTCGTCGAAAACCGGCTCGGCGCCGGTGCGGATCTGCTCGGCCAGCGCCTCGGGCACGCCCGCCTTCAGCGCGATCGGATAGTGGATGAACCACTCCGCCTGCGCCTGCCAGCGCACCGCCGTCACGAGGATCGCCAGCTCCGAAAGGCGCAGCGAGAGCCCCGTGTTGTAGCGGCAGAACGCGCCCAGACGCTGCGCGTGCTGAGCCAGCTCCGGACTGTGGATCCAGCCGAGGAACGGCCCGTTCAGGTTGCCGCGCGGGCCGGAGAGGATTTCGTCGAGCACCGCTTTCTGCTCGGACGTCGCGCTGGCCGCGTCGAAGGCGGGCAAGCGCGGGGTCTGGGATTGCGTCATTAAATAAGCTCCGGAAAGATCACGCCGCGTTGGCCACGCCCGTCGCATTCAGCGCGGCGCCGATCGCGGCGGCCAGGCGCTCCTCGATCGTATCGATATTCTGGGCCGTACAGATGAACGGCGGCGCGAGCAGTACGTGATCGCCGTTCTTGCCGTCAACGGTGCCGCCCATCGGATAGACCATCAGGCCGCGCGCGAACGCCTCGCGCTTGATGGCCGCATGCAGCTTGAGCGCCGGGTCGAAGCTCGCCTTGGTCGCGCGGTCCTTCACGAGCTCCACGCCCACGAACAGGCCGCGCCCGCGCACGTCGCCCACATACGGGTGCTCGGCGTAGCGCTCGCGCAGACGCGCCCGCAGTTGCTCGCCGCGCGCGAGCACGTTTTCGAGCAGTTTGTCTTCGGCGATCACGCGCTGCACTTCGAGCGCCGCCGCGCATGCCGTGGCGTGGCCGATATAGGTGTGGCCGTGCTGGAAATAGCCGCTGCCGCCCACGATGGTCTCGTAGATGCGCTGGCTCACGAGCGTCGCGCCGATCGGCTGATAGCCCGCGCCCAGCCCCTTCGCGATCGTGAGCAGATCGGGCGCCACGCCGTCTTCCTCGCACGCGAACAGATAGCCCGTGCGGCCCATGCCCGACATGATCTCGTCGAGGAGCAGCAGCACGCCATAGCGATCGCACACCGCGCGGATCTTGCGAAAGTACTCGCGCACCGGCGGCACCGCGCCGGCCGTTGCGCCCACCACCGTCTCCGCGACGAACGCCGCCACGTTTTCCGCACCGAGCTCGAGGATCTTCTGTTCGAGCTCGTCGGCGAGGCGCTGCGCGTAGGCCTCGTCGGTCTCGCCTTCGAGGCGCTCGCGGTACGCGTAGCACGGACTCACATGATGCGATTCGATCAGGATCGGCAGGAACGGCTCGCGGCGCCACGCATTGCCGCCGATCGCCAGCGCGCCGAGCGTATTGCCGTGATAGCTCTGGCGGCGCGCGATGAAATGGCGGCGCGTGAGCTCGCCCTTTTCCACGAAATACTGGCGCGCGAGCTTGAGCGCGGCCTCGATGGCCTCGGAGCCGCCCGAAACGAAATAGACATGGTCGAGCCCCGCGGGCGCCGCGGCGATCAGATGATCGGCGAGTTGCTCGGAAGCCTCGATCGTGAAGAACGAGGTATGCGCGTACGGCAGTTGCTGCGCCTGGCGCTTGATCGCGTCGATCACGCGCTGGTTGCTGTGGCCGAGGCACGAGACGGCCGCGCCGCCGCTCGCGTCGATGTAGCGCTTGCCGGTGGAATCGATGATCTCGATCCCGTCGCCCGCCACCGCGACGGGCAAGGTTTGCTTCGGCATCCGATGGAAGACTTTCGTGGACATGGGTTTTCTCGCTGAAATCGCTGAAATCGGGTTGCTTCGTTGAATCCGCTCAATCCGTTGAATGCGTTGAATCTCGTGCTGCGCTTCGCGCGCCGCCGGGACTGGCTGCGCCCTCAACCGCCGCGCGCTACCTGCAGGCCCAGTGCGTGCACGCCGTTCTGCCAGACGTCGAAGGTCACGCCACGCGGCTCCACGCGCATACAGGCCGTGGCCAGCGTGTTTTCGTCGTCCGGGTCGCGAGGGTCGTCGCGGTAGATCGGCAGGCCCGCGCCCGCGCGGTCCTGAAGCGTGCGCACGAGCGCCTCGCCCGAGGGCCGCACGCCAAGCGCGGGCAACAACTCGGCGAGCCGCGCCTGGCGGTCGCGCGACGAATCGGTGACGATCTGCGCCTCGCTCTCGCAACCCGCGTGAATCAGATGGTTCGCGTGCCCCGAAGGCGCGCCCACTTCGACGATCGAAGTGCGCTGCGCCGTGGCCTCCACGCTATGGACGCGCACCTCGCCCGACGCATCCACGCCGCCGAGCGTATGGTGAAAGCCGCTCGCGCGCGGTGTGTCGCGCAGAATGGCCAGGGCGTCGGCGAGCGTTGCCGCATCGAGCACGGCGCGCGCGAGGATCATGCGCGGCACGCCCGCACGCGGCTCGCGGATGCGCACGTTGTTGATCGCCTGCGCGATGCCCGCGTGCGACGCCGCGAAAGTGTGACCGGGCAGCGAACCGGGGTAGTAAAAGCTCACGAAGCCGGGCTTGCCCTCGGGCTGGATCTCGACCACGGCGCAGCGCCCGCGCAGCCAGGGATCGCCGTCTTCGTTATGGGCGATCAGGCCGGCCTCGGGCGTGCGCACCGCGAGCGTCGTGCAGCCATCCGGCGCGTTATGGATCAGCTCGCCGCGGCAATTCCAGAGGAACAGGTCGTGCGCCGGCCAGCCGAGCGAGGCGGCCATGGCATCGATTTCCGCGACATAGGCCGGGAAATACTGCTCGGCCGCCGCGCGCAATTGCTGCGCAAAGGCGCTGCCGCGCCAGCGGCTCACCGCCGCCCAGGCGCTGCTCTGCGCCATGTAGGCTTCGAAGATGGGCCTCGCGAGCGCGCCGAGCCGCTGCCCGATCGCCTCGGGCGTGCCGCCCATCCGGGAGGCCGGCCCCCGGAAAGTCTTAAGTCCCTGCATCGAAATTCTCGTCTGAATGCCTGAAACGGCCGATGCCCGATTTATACGCTTCACAACATATGTTGTCAAATTAAATTCTTGCCACAACAAATGAGATGATCGCGCACGAAAAAAGCCGCCTCGCGGGCGGCTTCACAATCAGGCAACCAGGACGAAGACCTGGTCAGGCGCAGGCGGGCTTGGGCTCCGATGCCACAAACTCACGGCACATAGGCGCCGCGCGCATTGAGCGTGCGCTCGGACTGCTCGAGCTGCGTCACGGCGCCCGCCCCCTCCAGCGCGAGCAGATGCGCGACGAGCGACTCGGTGAGCGCGGTCGCGGCCACCAGCGACGGGAAGAACGACGGGCTTTCGTGCGTGAAAATCAGCACTTTTTCGGCGTTGAGCGCGATGGGCGAAACAGCGCTATCGGTAATGGCGATCAGCCGGCTACCCTTTTCGAGCGCCGCCTCGGCCACGCGCACGGCTTCGACCGAGTACGGCGCGAAGCTCACGACGATCGTCGCGCTATCGCGCTCGATGCCGAGCAACTGCATTTCGAGCGTGCCGGCCTCGCCGCCCAGCAGCGAGACCGAGGGCCGAAAGAGCCGGTAGCCATACACGAGGCCGAACGCCACCGCGTAGCACGAGCGAAAACCGGCCACGTGCACGTGCTTCGCCTTCTTGAGCACGCGCGCGGCCTCGACCATGGTGCGCGCGTTGTGCGCGGCGCTGGCTTCGAGGTTGTGCTGCTGGGCAAGCAGCAGATCGCGTGCGAGCGCATCCTTCGCGCTGCCCGCGACGAGCGAGCGGGCGCGGCTCGAAAGCGGCTCGGGACGCGTGCGCACGCGCGCGACGAACAGGGTGCGCAGCTCGTTCCAGCCCGGAAAGCCGAGTTGTTGCGAAAGCCGCACGAGCGACGCGGGCTGCACCTGGGCGCGCTCGGCGACCTTGCGCATCGACGAGACGGCCACTTCATCGGGATGATCGAGCAGGAACGCCGCGCCGCTCTGGAATTGCGGGCTGAGCTCGGAGAAGCGCGCGCGAATGAGCGCGGCAAGCTGGTCGAAGCTTTCTGGCATGCGGATGACTGACGGGCGGTGGACGACAACAAATGTTACCACTGGTGTTGCGGGATGTTGCGGGAGGGGGGCCGCCTGGTGGGTCGCAAACGATTCCTGGTCAGTTGCGCGATGTAATGCAGTATCGAAAGCAGGAATATCGGCCCCGAAAGCAGTATGGTGAGACCACGCATGGCACCGCTGGCGCTCCCGACAGCTCCTATACCGTGGAACCAGACGCTCATTGAAGCGCGCAGAGAGGGGCCTCGCGGGAGATATCGCTCGACCTTCGGTAGCGCGCCCGGTCCCTGCTCCATGTATCTCCGGATGAACTCGAAATTGGCCTGAACCTGATGGAGGACCTGTTTGCCAATTGGAGTGGCCTCGTCCGCGCCATTCACCACACGGGCGCCGAAACTGAACGTGTTGACGATTTTTTTTCCGGTCTCGTCGAGGACAAAGCAGCGCATCAGGGTTGGCGCTCCCCCGGCCAGGCTGTTGGAAGGCAGCCGGTGCGGGTAGAAAAACGCCTTGTCCCAAGGTACCGCGATAACGCCTCCCGGCCCGTTGTGCCGGAAGGCGTACACCATGCGCGCCTGGCGATTGAAGCGCACGGCCTTGTGCCTGTAGTTAAAGCAATCGCGGAGCAGTACGACGACGGTGAGCACGCAGCACAGCACCGTAACTGCGACGAAAATCCACATAATGCCACTGAACATCCCCTGCTCCCCGCTTTTGACCATGGCCGGCGTATCGACAATCGCACTCTGAACAGCTTCCACAGTGAGGAAAGCAAATGCCGGGAAACAAAGCAGGAAGGCAAGAACGCCCCAGCCAACTTGCGAATAAGAAGCGTCGCAGACTTCGAGATAAACATCGTTCATCCCGAATGCGGTGTAGGCATCGGCGGCGCGGCAATCGCCGCGCGCAATACTCCGAATCAAAACACCAGTCTCGCGCCCAGAATCAGAACGCGTGCCGCATCCCCACCGTCACCGCCACCTGCGTATCCGTCGCCGAAGGCGACAGCGTATTGATCATCGCATGCGAGAGCACCGACCCTTGCGGCGCGCCGTGCACGTTCTGATAAACGCCTTCGAGGTAGAAGTCGGTGCGCTTGCTGATCGCGTAGTCCGTTTGCAGCATCGCCGTGTTCCAGCCCGGGTTCGAGCCGTTATACGCACCGTGCGTGTACGTATAGGCGCCCGAGACCGTCCACGCCGGCGTGAGCGCGTATTTCACATTGGCTTCGTAGTTGTCGAGACGCAGCGAGCCTGCAAGCGAGCCCGCCGAGTCATCGCCGGCGCCCAGATAGGTGCCCGTGCCGAACGAGAACACGCCCGCCGCGTTGTCGATCTGCGTATGGCTCCACACGAGGCCCGCCGTGACCGGACCATACGTGTAGTTGCCGCCCAGCGACCAGATGCGCTGACGTTGCGCGATGAAGTTCGCGCTCGTATCACCCGTGGTGACCGCGCCGCTGCCGTTGCCGGCGCCGTTGAGCTGCAGGTAGCCGGCCGCAAGGTTGACGGGCCCCTGCGCATACGAGAGCGCGAAGCCGTATGAACGGTTGTTCGCGAAGTTGCCCGCCTGATTGCTGAACGAGTACATGGTCTCGAACGTGAGGCCGTTCCACGTCGGGCTCGCGTACTTGACCGAGTTGTTGATGACGACCGAGTTCGCCGCGAGGTTGTCGTTCTCGAACGGATGCGCGGCGAGACTGCCGCCCCACGTATTGAACTCGGCCGTGAGCGGGCCGACGAGGTCGTTCATTACGTCGAACTGGCGGCCGAACGTGAGCGTGCCGTACGGGTCGCTCTGCAGACCGACCCATGCCTGCGAGCCGAACATGTCGCCCGAGAATGCCTGCGCGCCGTTATTGAGCAGGAAGCCCTGTTCGAGCTTGAAGATCGCATGCAGGCCGCCGCCGAGATCCTCCGAGCCCTTGAGGCCGAACACCGTGTTCTGCGTCGCGCTGCTGCTGAGCTGCCAGTTGCTGTGGCCCAACTGGTTATTGGTGTAGACGAGGCCCGTGTCGATCAAGCCGTACAGCGTCACGCTGCTTTGCGCATGTGCCGAGACGGCAAACGCGCCGGTGATTGCGAGGGCGATTAGCGATTTTTTCATGTTTTATGGCTCCGGGTTTGGGCGGTAATAAATTGAATCGAATGCGCTTTCCACCAAAGCCATGCGCGTGCAATCAAGGCGCTTCAATGGCGATTCATTCCATTATCGGCAATCAATTATTGCCAATAATGGAATAGCTGCCGCTTGCAGCGGCAAGCCTGGCGCGGCGATCAGACAGATTCGCCCAGCGTGCGCGCCCGAAGCGTCATGCGTGGTGGTGTGAAATAGCGATCACGCGCATCATAAGGCGCGGAAAATAAAAATTGCGTTGAAATTGAATACGGCGTTGTGCCGAAAGAACAACTGGCGAATGCGGTGCAATGCACGCCCCATAAAAGCGCATGCAAAAGAATTAATCCGCTTTTTGGGGCGAAGCGTAAAGCAATTGAAATGTGCAAAGCGGCGCCAAATGGCATTGGCGCCCCGATTACGTTGCCCGACGCCTGCGTTCACGAATTCACGAAGAAACAACGCGAACGACAAGGCATCGGGCAACGTGCAGGTTCTCACAGCACCGCGACCACCTTCACGTCGCTGCGATCCGCCGATGCGACGACCTTGCCGTCCACGCGCCGGAACGTGAGCGTGACCGCTGCGCTGCCCACGCGCAGATCCCCCACTTCGAGCCAGTCGATGCCTTCGGGCAGCATCGGTTGCTCGACGCGCACTTCGTGGCGCGCCGCGTCGATGCTCACGCCCAGGCACGCTTCGAGCATCATGAACGGCGAGCCCGCGGCCCAGGCCTGCGGCAGGCAGGCCACCGGATACGCGGTGGGCGGCTCGCCGCGACGGCGCGGGAAGCCGCAGAACAGCTCGGGCAGACGCATGTCGAACGTGACGGCCGCTTCGAACAGCGCCTGCAGCAGGCGCACGGCGGCTTCCTTGCGGCCGTAGCGCGCGAACCCGCGCGCGCATAGTGCGTTGTCGTGCGGCCAGACCGAGCCGTTGTGATAGGCCATCGGATTGAAGCGCGCCTGGCCTGCCGCCAGCGTGCGCACGCCCCACCCCGTATGGAACAGCGCCGATTCGAGTATGCCGGCCACGGCGCGCCCGCGCTCGTACTCGGGCAAGCCGAATGCGAGCAGGTGTCCCGCGTTCGACGCGAGCACGCGGCACAAGTCGCCGTGGCCGTCGAGCGCGATGCCGTAGAAGTCCGACTCCACCATCCAGTATTTGTCTTCCACGCAGCGGCGAATCTTGTTCGCGCGGGCCGCATAGCGCGCGGACTCTTCGACGAGGCCGCGATGCGTGGCGAACTTCGCCATCGTCTCGAAGGCCGCGCTCGCATAGGCCTGCACTTCGACGAGCGCGATCGGGCCGTCGGGGAAGCGTCCGTCCGCATGGAACACCGAGTCGTGGCTGTCCTTCCAGCCCTGGTTCGCGAGCCCGCCTTCCGATTCGCGACGATAGTCGAGCAGGCCGAGCGGGTTGCGGTCGCAGACGCCCGCGACCCAGGCCGCGGCGCGTTCGAGCGCGGGCCAGAGCTCGTCGATCAACGCCATGTCGCCGGTGCGCTCCGCATAGGCGCCCGCCAGCACGACGAACAGCGGCGTGGAATCCACGCCGCCGTAGTAGAGCGCGAACGGCACTTCGCCGGTGGCGGCCATTTCGCTCTTGCGCATCTCGTGCATGATCTTGCCGACCGCCGCGTCGCGGAACGCCGAATCCTCCTGCGCCTGATGGGCCGCGAGAAAGCGCAACACGCCGTTCGCGAGCGCGGGCGTGAGCCAGAGCGTCTGCAGCGAGGTGATGATCGCGTCGCGGCCGAACGGCGTGGAGAACCACGGAATGCCCGCGTAGGGATACGGTCCCGTCGGCAGGTCCGTGGTCAAGAGGCCGAGGTCGGCGATCGAGCGGTTGATCCACGCATTGAAGAGCGGATTGCTCGAGCGCACGTGCGCGGCCGAGCGGCGACGCTCGCGCATCACGATGTGTGCATCGACCAGCGCGGCGCGCACGGCCGCGCGGCCCACGCGCTGCTCCTTCGCATCCGCGAGGCAATGCGGGGGCTGAATGATGCCGGCGCTCGGCGCGTCGGAGGCGGCGCCGGCGAGCGGTTCCACTTCGATCGCCACCGTGAGGTAGAGCGAGACGCAGGCCTGCGCGGGCAGCGCGACGGTGAAGTCGGCGCGGTCGGCGAAGAGCTTGTCGGGCGCGGGCGAGAACTCGATGCGCACGCGCCGCGCGACTTTGTCGAGGCCAATGTATTCGAGCCGCACTTCGCCGTCCTCGACGCGCGGCGGCACGATCGTGCCTTGCCGCTCGCGCTTCAGGCCACGCACTTCGAACATGTCGCGGAAGTCGCTCGCGAACGAGATCGAAAGCGGCACGACGGCCTCTTCGGTGCCGTAGTTCGTGAGCTCGATGGCCTCGGTCATCATCGTGCCCGAGAGCACGCGCTCGCGCTCGACGTGAATCACGCCTTCGGGCGTGGTCGAGCCGCCGAGCGGCGGCAGCGGGCGATTGGTGAAATGCGCGGTGAATGCGGTGTTGTCGCTGCTCACGCTGCCCGAGAGCAGCGACGGCACGCGGCCGCCGAAGGTGAGGCGCAGCGATGAGAGCACGCGCGTGTCGTTGACGAAGAGGCCGTCGTCGACGCCGGTGATGTCGCCGAGCGAGTCGTTGACGATGAACGTGTCGCCCGATTTGAGCACGTGCTGGTCGGCGCTGGCGACCTCGGGCGTTTCGGGCGCGATAAATGCGCTATCGGTTTCGTGAGCGGGATGATCCACGCCGCTTGTGCGGGTGACGCCGCCGAGTGCTTCAGGATCCTGCATCGTGTGCCTCCTCTTCGGTTCGCTTTCGCTCGATTGTAGTGGCTCACGTGAGATTCGTACGAGGCGCGTGCGTTCCCTCCGCGCAGCAGGATCATGGCATGACGGAAACGACGACGGGCGGGCGCACGATCAAACGTGCGCCCGCCCGTCGGGCACGGCGTGACAATGTGAAAACGTCACGCCGTGTTGGTTGCGATGGCGGCGTTAAACAACGTCAACGCAACGTCAATCCATCAGCGCGCCGAGACCGGCTTCGCCTCACGCGGCGTATCGCCGATAAAGAGCTGACGCGGACGGCCGATCTTCTGCTCGGGATCAGCAATCATTTCGTTCCACTGCGCAATCCAGCCCACCGTACGCGCCATCGCGAAGATGCAGGTGAACATCGACGTGGGAATGCCCAGCGCGCGCTGCACGATGCCCGAGTAGAAGTCCACGTTCGGGTAGAGCTTGCGCGACACGAAATATTCGTCTTCGAGCGCGATCTTTTCGAGCGCCATCGCGAGCTTGAACAGCGGATCGTCGTGCAGGCCGAGCTCGTTGAGCACTTCGTAGCAGGTCTCGCGCATGAGCTTCGCGCGCGGATCGTAGTTCTTGTAGACGCGGTGGCCGAAGCCCATCAGCTTCACGCCCGAGTTCTTGTCCTTCACCTTGCGGATGAATTCGGGAATGTTGTCGACCGAGCCGATTTCTTCGAGCATGTTCAGCGCGGCTTCGTTGGCGCCGCCGTGCGCCGGGCCCCACAGACACGCAATGCCCGCAGCGATACATGCGAACGGGTTCGCACCCGACGAGCCCGCGAGACGCACGGTGGAAGTCGAGGCGTTCTGCTCGTGATCGGCGTGCAGGATCAGGATGCGGTCGAGCGCGCGCACGAGCACGTCGTTGACCTTGTACGTCTCGCTCGGCGTCGAGAACATCATCTGCATGAAGTTCGCGCTGTACGAGAGATCGTTGCGCGGGTACACGAACGGCTGGCCGATGCTGTACTTGTACGCCATCGCGACCAGCGTCGGCAGCTTGGCGATCATGCGGATCGCGGACACTTCACGATGCGTCGGCTCGTTGATGTCGAGCGAGTCGTGATAAAACGCGGACAGCGCGCCGACCGCCGCCACCAGAATCGCCATCGGATGCGCGTCACGGCGGAACCCCCGGAAAAAGAAGTGCATCTGCTCATGAACCATCGTGTGGTTCGTGACCATCGAGACGAATTCGTCCTTTTGCTTCTGCGTCGGCAGCTCGCCCTTCAGCAGCAGGTAGCAGGTCTCGAGGAAGTCGGCGTTCTGCGCGAGGTTGTCGATCGGATAGCCGCGATAGAGCAGCTCGCCCTTGTCGCCGTCGATATAGGTGATCGCCGAATTGCACGACGCCGTCGACATGAAGCCGGGGTCGTAGGTGAACATGCCGGTCTGGCCATAGAGCTTGCGGATGTCGATCACGTCCGGGCCCATCGTGCCTTTGTAGACCGGTAGCTGAACGCCTTCGGCGTGGCCGGGGATCGTGAGTGTGGCGTGTGTCTTCGAATCGATCATGTCTTGTCCTTGCATTGATTTGCCTTCGCCTCACAAGAGGCGCAACAGGCAGCGCCGCCGCCCGGATGCCGACCTGAATGTTTCAGGCCGGCTTCTCCGCGACCACTTGACGCATTTTACGGCGCACTGCACCATCGATTGATAGCGATCCCGGCAACAATGCCTATTCAGGCTAGCAACATTGAATGCTTGCAGCTTCCTTAACGCTGATTTATGCAACAATATTTTGCCACTGCAGCGCAACATGGATCAGCGTTGCTCTGAGATACTGCTTGACATGCAACGACTTCCCCTGTCGACCCGCATGGCTGTAAACCGACCCGCCTTCTTTGGCGGGTCATTTTTTTCGCCGCACGCGATTAAAGCAAAACGTAAGGAATGAACAGATGAACATCTCGATCGACACCCTGTTCGCAGAAGACGAACTTGCACAGGACGCCATCGTCACCGCGCTCAATCACCAGGACATCGTGGTTGCGCTCTCCGCGGCACTCGCGTCCGAACGCGTGGCGGTCCTCCACATGCTCTACCCGCGCACCGACGCGCGCACGCACCGCAGCCTCGACGCGCTCGTCGACGCCCTGCACGGCCACGGCCTGCACGAAGTCGCGCGCCTCGTCTCGCAGGAAGCGCATTACCTCGTGTTCAAGGATCCGGTGAAGGCATGGAAGGCCTTCCACGAGATCCGCAACGACTCGCTCGCCATCGGCGTGCATCTGTACTACGCGGGCCTCGTGGGCGAAGCCGCCGAGCACAAGCTCGACGCGCACGCGCACGGCCGCGAGTAAGCAAGCGCTAAATTCGGACTGCGATACTTCTGGAGTCCTGTGAAAGCGGCCACCCTGGGTGGCCGCTTTGCATGGGAGGCTCGCCTGGCCGCGTCTTCGCCCAGCCGCCGCTCAATCCCCCTCAATCGCAGGCGCAGAAGTCCGGCTGGCCCGCGAACACCGCACCCGCCGCCGCCGCGCCCGCGCCGCGCACAGCGCAGGTCAGCGGCGCGTCGGCCACGCGCACCGCCACGCCCAGCTCGGCGGCCAGGCACTGGTCGAGACGGCCGAGCAGCGCGCCGCCGCCCGCGAGCACGATGCCGGTATCGGCGATATCGCTGACGAGCTCGGGCGGCGCCTGTTCGAGCACCTGGCGCACTACGCCAAACACCTGACGCAGCGGCAACGCGAGCGCATCGGCGATGTCCTCGCTCGTGATCTCGACGGTGCGCGGCAGGCCGTCTTCGAGGCTGCGGCCCGTCACGCGCAGGCGCCCGATGGGCTCGCCGCGCAGCGCGCTGCCGATGGTCTTCTTGGCATGCTCGGCGCTCTGCTCGCCGAGGATCACCCCGTAGAGGCCGCGCACGTGCTCGATGATGGCGCGGTCGAACTGATCGCCGCCCACGCGCACCGAACCGCTGCACGCCACGCCGCCCAGGGCGATCACGCCCACCTCGGTCGTGCCGCCGCCGATATCGACGACCATCGACCCCGTTGCCGAAGCGACCGGCAGCCCCGCGCCCAGCGCCGAGGCCAGCGACTCGCCGATCAGGTTCACGCTCGCCGCGCCGGCCGCGAACGCGGCGTCGCGAATCGCGCGGCGCTCCACGCGCGTCGCGGCCCCCGGCACGCATACCGTGAACGCCGGGCGCCGGCCGAAGGCGCGGCGCGGGCGCGCCATGGCCACGAAGCGGCGCATCATCTGCTCGGCGGCGGCGAAGTCGGCGATCACGCCGTGCACGAGCGGCTTCACGGTTTCGAGGTTCTGCGGCGCGCGCCCGAGCAGGGCCTTCGCCTGGGCGCCCACCGCGGCGACGGCGATTTCTTCGCCCTTGCGGCCCTGGCCGGCAGCCGCGCCGCGCGCGCGGCAAACCACCGAGGGCTGATCGAGCACGATGCCGCCGTCCTCCGTATAGATCAGCGTATTGGCGGTGCCCAGATCGATCGCCACATCGTGGCGAGGGCGGGACAACCGGTGCAGAAGCGAAGCGTGCCGCGCGGCTCGGGCCATGTCGTCGTTGTTCGTCGTGGTGGGTCGGTGGTCCGCCTGGCGGCGGGGCGCCCTGGAAATCGACCCCGGCGGCGGCAAACGTTTGACCAGCCAGCGACAGCAGCGGCTCAACATTGCGGATGGTGCAGCGCTGCGAACTGGGTGCAATGCCGCGCGCCGGGCGCAAGAGGCCATGACGGCCCACTCGTTCCGTTTACGGCAGCATCGCCCAAGACTTTAGTGACGCACGTTAGTGACGCACGTTAGTGACGCACGTTAGTGACGCACGTTAGCGGCGCGCGCCCTTCCCGCTCCCGCGCTACCCCAGCGCCCGCACCAGCGCGTCGCGCCCGAGCATCGCGCCCTGCGCCGTGATCGTGTGGCCGACGCCCGGCAACGCAAACGCCGCCACGGCGAAGCCTGCGTCGCTGAACGCCGCGGCGGCGCGCTCGAGCTCCAGCACCGGAATCACCTCGTCGTCCTCGCCGTGCACGAGCGTGATCGGCGTGCGGCTCTTCGCGACGACCGGCGTAACGAGGCGCCCGGCGTAGGCGACCACGGCCGCCGCCCCCTCGGACTGCGTGGCCACGAGATAGAGCGACATGATCGAGCCCTGCGAGAAGCCGACCAGCGCGAGGCGGTCGTGGCCGAGGCCCCAATGCGCGAGCTCGTCGGCGAGGCGCTTTTCCAGCATCGGCGCCGCGGCGGCCACGCGCGCGGTGCGGTTCGTTTCGTTCACGTCGCGCAACGTGAACCACTGGCGGCCTCCGAAGCCGCCGTCGAACGGCTCGTGGCCGTCGAGCGAGGCGAAGGCGACGCCGGGCAGCGCGTCGCGCCAGGCGTCCGCGAGCGGCATCAGATCGCGCGCATTGCTCCCCACCCCGTGCAGCAACACGACGAGCGCGCGCGCCGCACCTTCGGCGGGCGCGAGACGCCAGCCACCATCGAATTGTTTCCAGCTCATTGTCCTGATCCTCTCCGCCGTATCTCCGACTTGCCAACCCGCCTCATTCAGCGCCGCGCGCCTGGCATCGCGCTGCAGCAAACGCGACAGCCGCAAGCATACGCTGCCCTTGCCGCACGCGCATGCACACCGGCCAAACGAAAGCCAGGCGTAACAAACCGCGCCGCGCGCGGCCCGCCGATGCCCCTGCAACGCCTGGAGATGCTTCCACGACCGCCCATGCCGCCAGGCGATTGCGGGTATCCTTGCCGCAAATCCGGTCCGCCGCGCGGACCCTGCGCGTTTCCTGCCGCCCCCCCGAATTTGCGGAGAAGAAGCTTGAGCCAGCCCGCCTCGCCGTCGCAGCCGTCTTCGCCGTCTGTTCCGCCCGCTCCGCCGCCCCCGCTCGAAGGCGGCAAGCTGATCCTCGCGACCATCGCCGTCGCGCTCGCGACCTTCATGAACGTGCTCGACACCTCGATCGCCAACGTCGCGATCCCGACCATCTCGGGCGACCTCGGCGTCTCGGTCGACGAAGGCACGTGGGTCATCACGGTGTTCGCCGCGGCCAACGCGGTCTCCATTCCGCTCACCGGCTGGCTTACGCAGCGCTTCGGCCAGGTGCGCCTGTTCGTGTGCTCGATCCTCTCGTTCGTGCTGGCTTCGTGGTTCTGCGGCATCGCGCCCACGCTGCCGATCCTGCTCGTCGCGCGCGTGCTGCAGGGCGCCGTGGCGGGCCCGCTGATTCCGCTCTCCCAGGCGATCCTGCTCGGCTCCTGGCCGCGCGACAAATCGGCCAGCGCGCTCGCATTCTGGGCGATGACCACCACGGTCGGCCCGATCGCCGGCCCCGCGCTGGGCGGCTGGATCACCGACAGCTACAACTGGTCGTGGATCTTCTACATCAACATTCCAGTGGGCCTGTTCGCCGCCTCGATCGTGTGGTCGATCTACCGGCACCGCGAATCGGCCACGCGCAAGCCGCCCATCGACGTGGTGGGCCTCGGTCTGCTGATCGCCTGGGTCGCCTCGCTGCAGATCCTGCTCGACAAGGGCAAGGACCTCGACTGGTTCGCCTCGCCCGTGATCGTCACGCTCGGGATCGTCGCGGTCGTGAGCTTCGCGTTCTTTCTCGTCTGGGAGCTCACCGAGGCGCATCCGATCGTCGACTTGCGGCTCTTTGCGCAGCGCAATTTCCTTGGCGGGACGATCGCAATCTCGGTGGCGTATGGCGTGTTCTTCGGCAATCTCGTGCTCCTGCCGCAATGGATGCAGGAGTACCTCAACTATCGCTCGGTGGACGCGGGCCTCGTGACCGCGCCGCTCGGCATCTTCGCGCTGCTGCTTTCGCCCGTGGTCGGGCGCGTGCTGCCGCGCTCGGACGCGCGCGTGATCGCGACGGCGGCGTTCGTGTTGTTCGCGGTGGTGTTCTTCATGCGCTCGCGCTACGTGATCGAGATCGACACATGGCATCTCGTGCTGCCCACGCTGCTGCAAGGCGTGCCGATGGCGCTCTTCTTCGTGCCGCTCACGGCGATCATTCTCGCGGGCCAGCCGCCGCAGCGCATTCCCGCCGCCGCGGGGCTCTCGAACTTCGTGCGCGTGTTCTGCGGCGCCGTGGGCACGTCGATTGCAACCAACGCCTGGAACAACCGCACGATCCTCCATCACGCGCGCCTCACCGAGCAGGCTTCCGTCGACAACCCGATCTTCACGCAGTCGATCGCGCAGACGCAGCAGGCGCTGCACCTGAGCGAGCCCTCGGCGCGCGCGCTGTTCGATTTCCAGCTCTCGACCCAGGCCGCGATGATGGGCCTGAACGACATCTTCTATATCTCGGCGATCATCTTCCTCGCGATCATTCCGCTCATCTGGATCACGAAGTCGACGAAGGGATCGGGCGGCGGCGGCGCGGCGGGCGCGCATTAAGCCCGTGTTGCCACCGCGCTGAACTCGCGTTGTCAGTTCAACGCGCTACGCGAAACGCTGCGGCAAATAAGGCCGCGGATCGGTGAACGGCGTCTCGCCCATGATCTGCTCCGCGAGCAGCCGCCCCGACACGGGCCCGAGCGTGAGCCCGTGGTGGTTGTGGCCGAAGGCGAACCACAGCCCTGCATGACGCGGCGCGGGCCCGAGCACCGGACGCATGTCCGGCGTGCACGGGCGCATGCCCATCCAGGGCTGATCGTCGAGCCGCTTGCCGAGCCCGAACATCGGCCGCGCCGCGCGCTCGGCCGCATCGAGCTGCGCGTAATTGGGCGGCCGCTCGCGCGAGGCGAGCTCCACGCCCGTGGTGAGCCGCAGACCGCGGTTCATCGGCGCGACCACATAGCCGCCCTCGATATCCACGACGGGACGCGTGAGCGGCGCGCGCGCCTCGCTCGCGTAGTGCATGTGATAGCCGCGCTTGGGCCGCAGCGGCACGCGATAGCCCAGCGGCCCGGTCACGAGATCCGACCACGGCCCGAGCGCGACGACGGCCAGCTCCGCCGGGAGCGGGCCGTCCGCGGTCTGCACCTGCCAGCCGCTGCCTTGCGCGCGCAACGTGAGCGCATCGCCTTTCGCGAACCGGCCGCCTTCGCGCAGGAACAATTGCGCGTAGCCCTTCACGAGCGCGCCGGGATCGGCCACGCTGGCCGGATCGAGCCAGTGAATCGCGCCGGCATAGCCCTCCGAGAGCGAGGCCTCCGCCGCGCGCAGCCCCGCCGCATCGAGGACCGCCATACGCAGACCATGCTGCGCGGCCACGCGCTGCGCGTCTTCGCGCTCGCGCTCGAACTGCGCGGACGAGCGGTACGCCTCGATCCAGCCGACGGGACGCACGAGCGCGCGCAGATCCGCGCCTGAGTCGGTGCCCGGGTCCGTACGCGCGAGCAGCGCCTCGTGCTCGGCGACGCAGCGCCCGATCAGCGGCCACATGTCGTGAGATGCGGCCGCGAGCCGCGCCGGCGCCGATTCGCGCCAGAACGATGCGAGCCAGCGCACGTAGGCGGGCAGCGAGCGCGGGTCGTAGCGCAGCATCGTCGAGTCGTTGCGCATGAGGCGCAGCAGCGTGCGCCAGTCGCGCGGGAAACCATACGGCACGACCGACGAAGCCTCGATCAGCCCCGCGTTGCCGAAGCTCGTTTCCTCGCCGGGCGCGCGCCGGTCGACGAGCGTGACGCGCACGCCGCGCGCTTGCAGATGCAGCGCCACGCTCACGCCGACGATACCCGCGCCGAGGACGATCGCGTCCTTGCTCATGCCATGCCTCCCGAGTCTCTATGTGTATGTGTAACGCTGACGCGCATCGCTTCGCGACGCTGGCGCGCGCAGCGCATGAACGCGTTTCGGCACATTGTAATTGCAACCGCACTCTGAGCAGAGGCGCTGCGGTATCATCGCGGTCCCCGCTCATCGGCGCCATCCGTCCATGAACACCCCGAACTATCCAGCGATCCTCGAACAGATTCATCGCGACATCGCGCCGTGGCGCACGATGGGCCGCGTCGCCGATTACATCCCCGAACTCGCCAAGGTGCCCGCCGAGCGTTTCGGCATGGCGATCGTCACGCTCGACGGCCAGGTGTATTCGGTCGGCGATGCGCACGAGCGCTTTTCCATCCAGAGTATTTCGAAGCTTTTCGCCTGCACGCTCGCCTTCCAGCTGCTCGGCGACGCGCTCTGGGAACGCGTCGGCCGCGAGCCCTCGGGCACCGCGTTCAACTCGCTCGTGCAGCTCGAGACCGAGCGCGGCGTGCCGCGCAATCCGTTCATCAACGCGGGCGCGCTCGTGGTCACCGACGTGCTGTGCCGCCGCTTCGTGGGCGCCGAGACGGCGCTGGTGCAGTTCGTGCGCCGGCTGACGGGCGCCGCCGATCTCGACTACGACCTGCGCGTCGCGCAGTCGGAACTGGCGCACGCCGAGCGCAATCGCGCGATGGCGCATTTCATAGCGAGTTTCGGCAACCTGGAGATGCCCGCCGATGCGGTGATCGACGCCTATTGCCGCCAATGCGCGATCGAGATGAACTGTGTCGAGCTCGCTACCGCCGCGCTTTTTCTCGCCAATGGCGGCGTCGCGCCGGTCTCGGGCGAACGCATTCTCGATACGAGCTCGGCCAAGCGCCTGTCCGCGCTGATGCTGACCTGCGGGACCTATGACGCCGCGGGCGACTTCGTCTATCGCGTGGGGCTGCCGGCGAAAAGCGGCGTGGGCGGGGGGATCGTCGCTGTGCTGCCGGGAGAGATGGCGGTGTGCGTGTGGTCGCCGGGTCTCGACGCCAACGGCAATTCGCTGGCCGGGGTCAAATCGCTGGAATGGCTGACCACGCGGACGGGGCGGTCGATTTTTTGAGCGTGCCGCCCCGGCTCGCGACACATAGCGCGATAAACTCCCGTGCCGCTACCCGAGCTCGATCATGACCGTCGAAATCCGCCCCGAAACCCCCACCGACATCCCCGCGATCCACGCGCTGACGGCCGCCGCCTTCCTGCACGCGCCGCACACGAGCCATACCGAGCAATACATCGTCGACGCGCTGCGCGCCGCTGGCGAGCTTGCGGTCTCACTGGTGGCCGTGGACGGCGACGCGCTCGTGGGGCACATCGCGCTGTCCGCGGTGACGCTATCGGATGGCACGGCGGGCTGGTTCGGCCTGGGGCCGGTTTCGGTCGCGCCCGCGCGGCAGGGGCAAGGCATTGGCGGCCGGCTCGTCGAGCATGCGCTCGACGCACTGCGCGCCCAGCAGGCGGCAGGCTGCGTGCTGCTCGGCGATCCGCGCTATTACCGGCGCTTCGGCTTCGCGTCCGAGCCCGCGCTGGTGCTGCCCGGCGTTCCCGCCGAGTATTTCCAGGCGCTCGCGCTGCGCGGCCCCGTGCCGGCGGCAACCGTGCGTTACAGCGAGGCGTTCGAGGCGCGCGCCTAGCATCGAGAGGGCCCTGAGGCACGAGGGCCCCGCCCTCGCTACGCACGAGCCGCATCCGGCAAGACAGCCGGGTATGAGCCTTGCAATTCAAAGCGAGGGAAACGATCAGGAGAAGCCGATGGCCCCTCATCCTCTGCGCGTCTGGCCCCGAGTGGCGCTCGTGTTCGCGATCCCGGCGGCTATCGTGACATCGGCGGCAACATCGGCGCTGGCCCAGAGCGGCACGCCCCATCCGCCATCTCCGATGGCGGTGCCTCCGCCCGCGGCCGCTTCCGGCACGGCCAGCGCGACCAATCCCGACAATATGCCCGTAAAAAAGCCGCGCAAGCCCCCCAACGACGATATCGCCCGCCCTCCGCCCGCCAGCGCGGCGAAAGCGAAATAAGCGGCCAGGCAAGCCCGCAAGCGAATCAAAAGCCGCTCTCGTCCCAGCGGATGTCCCGCACCTGCACGATGCCACCCTCCACGCGCACCGCAAAGACCATGAGATCCTCATAGGCCGGCGGCGCGAGGACCTTGCCCGTCCGTATGCAAAAGCGCGCGCCATGCCGTGGGCAGACCACTTCATCGCCCTCCACGGCGCCGCCCGTCAACAGGCCGCCGTCATGCGTGCAGAGATCCTCGATCGCGTAGCAGGTGCCGTCGAGATTGAACACCGCGACCTGCGTGCCCTCGACATTCACGCTGCGCACGGCGCCCGGCGGGAAATCGTCGTAGGGCGCCACGTCCACCCAGTCGGCCATGTCAAAACATCCCCAGTTCCAGACGGGCCGCCTCGGACATCCGCGCTCTCGTCCACGGCGGATCCCATACCAGCGTCACCTCCACCGCGTTCACGCCCGCCACGTCCATTACGCTCTCCTCAACAACGGACGGAAACGTCCGCGCAACGGGACAGCCCGGCGCGGTCAACGTCATGCGGATCGCCACGTGCCCGCTTTCGTCGTCGACGTCGAGGCCGTAGACGAGCCCCAGATCGTAGATATTGACCGGTATCTCGGGGTCGTACACGGTGCGCAGCGCATCGATTACGCGTGTATGCAGGTCGCCGCCGCTACCCTGCGCATCGTCGCGTTCGTGCATGTGGTCTGTGGTGCCCATCGTCGTTAGCCTCGCTGTTCGTCACGCTGTTCGTCACGCTGTTCGTCACGCGGGCCCTCATGGCGCTCGCGTCATTCCGTCGATACCAGGTCGCCTTCGGCGCGCAAGGCCGCGCGCAGCGTGTGCCATGCGAGCGTCGCGCACTTGATGCGCGCCGGAAACTCGCGCACGCCGCCCAGCACCGCGAGCTTGCCGAGCGCGGCTTCGTCCTCGAGCGGGCGGTCCGCCGGCGCCGTCGCCATCGCGTGAAAGCGTTCAAACAGCGCCTCGACCTCGGCTTCGGTGCGGCCCTTGAGCGTCTCGGTCATCAACGAGGCCGATGCGGTCGCGATCGCGCATCCCGCGCCCTCGAAGCCGACGTCCTTCACAATGCCGTCCTCGATGCGCAGATACAGCGTGATGCGGTCCCCGCACAGCGGGTTATAGCCTTCGGCCCGACGATTCGCGCCCGGCAGCGCATGGCAGTTCCGCGGCCGCCGGTAGTGGTCGAAAATCGTTTCCTGGTACAACTCACGAAGATCGCTCATAGCGGGAACATCTCCTGCACGCGCGCGAGGCCCGCGACAAGCGCGTCCACGTCGGCGCGCGCGTTGTAGAGCGCGAACGATGCACGCACCGTGGCCGGCACGCCATAGCGGGCCATGACCGGCATCGCGCAATGATGGCCGGTGCGCACCGCCACGCCGCCCTGGTCGAGAATCGTGCCGATATCGTGGGCGTGCGCGTGCTCCATCACGAACGACACGATCCCCACCTTCTCCTTTGCAGTCCCGATTATTTTTAAGCGCGGCACCTTGCGCAGCGCGTCGCTCGCGTAAGCGAGCAGATCGGCCTCATGCGCGAGCGCCACTTCAATGCCGATCGCGCTCAGATAGTCGAGCGCCGCCGCCAGCGCGACCGCGCCCGCGATGTTCGGCGTGCCCGCCTCGAAGCGCCAGGGGATCGCGTTGTACTCCGTCTTCTCGAAGGTCACGGAGCGGATCATGTCGCCGCCGCCCTGCCACGGCGGCATCGCTTCGAGCAGCGCGGCCTTCGCGTAAAGCACGCCTATACCAGTCGGCCCGTAAGCCTTGTGCCCGGAAAACGCGTAGAAGTCGCAATCGAGCGCGGCCACGTCGACGGGAAGATGCGCGATCGCCTGCGCGCCGTCGATCAGCACCGGCACGCCGCGCGCATGCGCGAGTTCGATCAGCCGCGCAATCGGGTTGACGGTCCCGAGCGCGTTCGACGCATGCGCGATCGCCACGATGCGCGTGCGCGGACCGAGCATCCGCTCGTAAGCGTCGATGTCGAGCGCGCCGGCGTCGTCGATCGGCACCACTTTGAGCACCGCGCCGGTCTGCGCGCAAACCATCTGCCACGGCACGATGTTCGAATGGTGCTCCATCGCGCTGATGAGAATCTCGTCGCCGGGCGCGATGCGTGGCCGCACATGACTCTGCGCCACGAGGTTGATCGCCTCGGTCGTGCCGCGGACGTAGACGATCTCCTCGGCGCGAGCCGCGTGGACGAAGCGCGCGATGCGCGCGCGGGCGCCTTCGTAGGCATCGGTGGCGCGCTGCGAGAGCAGATGCACGCCGCGATGCACGTTCGCGTTCATCTGCTCGTAATACGCGCGCTCCGCGTCGATCACGGCCGTGGGCTTTTGCGTGGTCGCGCCGTTGTCGAGATACACGAGCGGCATGCCGTGCATGCGCTCGCGCAGAATCGGAAAATCGCGCCGCCAGCGTGTCACGGTTTCTTCGTCTGGAATCCTGACCGGTTCGACGGGCTTCATGTCAGTCCCCGCAAATATTCGCCGCCGGGCAGGCGCGCGAGCAGCAGTTGCGTGAGCCGCTTGCGCAGCGCGGCGCTGTCCACACGGTCCACGCACACGCGCGCGAAGGCCCATATCAGCAATGCGCGCGCCATGCGTTCGTCGATGCCGCGCGAGCGAAGGTAGAACAAGGGCTTTTCGTCGAGCTGGCCGACGGTCGCGCCGTGCGTGCATTTCACGTCGTCGGCGTGAATCTCCAGTTGCGGCTTCGTGTCGATCTGCGCCTCGCGCGAGAGCAGCAGATTGTCGTTGCCCTGATGCGCGTCGGTCTGCTGCGCGTCAGGGTGCACGATCACGCGCGCGTCGAACACGCCGTGCGATGCGCCATCGAGCACGCCGCGATAGTATTCGCGGCTCGTGCCGCGCGGCTGTTCGTGATCGATGCGCGTATGGTGATCGACATGCTGTCTCGCGCCGGCCAGATACAGACCATTGAGATCGGCGCGGGCGTCGACCGCGTCGAGACGCGTCGCGATCTGCGTGCGCGAGAGCGCGCTGCCGAACGCAAACGCATGCGACGTGAAGTGGCTCGCGCGCTGCTGCGAGACGTCCACCCGGGCGATATGGAACGCGCTGCGCGCCTCCTGCTGAATGCGGCAATGGCCGATATCGGCTTCGCTGTCCGCGACGATCTCGGTGACCGTGTTGACGAAATAGGCCGCGTCCGTGATCCCGGCGAACTGCTCGACGATCGAGCAGTGCGCGCCCCGCTCCGCCAGTACCGCATTGAACGGCTGCATCGCGAGACCCGCTTCGTCGGCGAAAAACAGCACGTGCAGCGGCGCCTCGATCGTGCATCCGGGCGGCAGCACGACCACATAGCCGTCGCTCAGGAACGCGCCGTTCAGCGCCGCGAAACCGTCCTGCGGCTCACGACGGTTCATGACGGCCTCGAGCCGCTCGGGCATCTCGCGCATGGCCTGGCGCAGGCTGCCGACGAACGCGCCCTCGGGCAGATCGGCGAGCCGCGAAAGCTTCGGCGCGTAGCGGCCATTCACGAACACGAGGCGGTTCGCCGTGTCATCCGGCACGAGATCGCTCACCAAAATGGCGATGCCGCCCGGGTCCGCATGGGCGGGATGCGCAGGCGCGAAATGCCAGCACGGCTGCGCGATGGCCGTCACGTTGGTGTACTTCCACGCTTCGAGCTGCGTGCCCGGAAAGCCCAGCGTCTCGAAGCGCTCGAACGCGCGGCGCCGGGCACTGCGCAACCACGGCAACTCGACGCCCGGCAGCGTCTTCACTGTCGTGCGAAAAGCGTTGCGGTAGTAATCGCGCATCGTTTCGCTCATGGTGGCTCCTCGCCGGATAACGCGCGCCGCCGCTAGTGCGCGGCGCGCGGTCCGGGTCCTTCGTGTGCCTCGTGTTCCTCGTGCTCGTCGCGTGCCTCGGCGCCGAGCCAGCCGTAGCCCTTGCGCTCCAGTTCGAGCGCGAGTTCGTGCGTGCCCGAGCGCACGATGCGGCCCTGCGCAAGCACGTGCACGTGATCGGGCACGACGTAATCGAGCAGGCGCTGATAGTGCGTCACCAGCACGATCGCCCGGTCCGCGCTGCGCATCTGGTTGATGCCGCGCGCGACCACCTGGAGCGCGTCGATGTCGAGGCCCGAGTCGGTTTCGTCGAGAATGGCGAGACGCGGCGCGAGCACCGACATCTGCAGCACCTCGTTGCGCTTTTTCTCGCCGCCCGAGAAGCCCTCGTTGACGCCGCGCGAAAGCAGTTCCTCGCCCATCTGCATCTCCGCGAGCTTCTGCCTGATGAGCGCGAGAAATTCCATGGCATCGAGTTCGGGCTCGCCGCGCGCCTTGCGCTGGGCGTTGAGGGCGGCCTTCAGCAGATAGACGTTGCTGACACCGGGAATCTCCACCGGATACTGGAAGGCGAGAAAGACGCCTCGGCGCGCGCGTTCGTCGGGCGCGAGCGCAAGCAGGTCGCTGCCGTCGTAGAGCACGCTGCCGCCCGTCACGGCATACGGTTCGCGCCCGGTCAGCACGTGCGCGAGCGTACTCTTGCCCGAGCCGTTCGGGCCCATGATCGCGTGAACCTCGCCGGCATTCACGCGCAGATCGACGCCGCGCAGAATCGGCTTGCCTTCCACGTCGACACTCAAGTTGCGGATATCGAGCATGCTGTTTGCCTCTCCTGACCGACGTACCTACCCGACGCTACCTTCGAGGCTCACGCCGAGCAGCTTCTGTGCCTCCACGGCGAATTCCATCGGCAATTCCTTGAACACGTCCTTGCAAAAACCGTTGACGATCATCGACACCGCGTCTTCTTCCAAAAGCCCGCGCTGCATGCAATAGAACAACTGGTCTTCGCCGATGCGCGACGTCGAGGCCTCGTGCTCGACCTTCGCACTCGCATTCTTCACCTCGATATACGGGAACGTGAAAGCACTGCAGCGCTCGCCGAGCAACAGCGAATCGCATTGACTGTAGTTGCGCGCGTCCTGCGCCGAGCGGCCCATTTTCACGAGCCCGCGATAGGCGTTCCTGCCGCGGCCCGCGGAAATGCCCTTCGAGAGAATCGTGCTGCGCGTGTTGCGCCCGAGATGAATCATCTTCGTACCGGTGTCGGCCTGCTGGTAATGGTTCGTGAGCGCCACCGAATAGAACTCGCCGACCGAGTTGTCGCCGCGCAGGATCACGCTCGGGTATTTCCAGGTGATGGCGGAACCGGTCTCGACTTGCGTCCACGAGATTCTTGCGTTGGCCTCGCGGCAGTCGCCGCGCTTGGTCACGAAGTTGTAGATGCCGCCGCGCCCCTGCTCGTCGCCGGGGTACCAGTTCTGCACCGTCGAATAGCGGATCTGCGCGCCTTCGAGCGCCACGAGCTCCACCACCGCCGCATGCAACTGGTTCTCGTCGCGCATCGGCGCCGTGCAGCCTTCGAGGTAGCTCACGTAAGCGCCTTTATCGGCGATGATCAGCGTGCGTTCGAATTGCCCGGTATTGCGCGCGTTGATGCGGAAATACGTGGACAATTCCACCGGGCAGCGCACGCCCGGCGGGATGTAGCAAAACGAGCCGTCACTGAAAACCGCCGAATTCAGCGTGGCGAAGAAGTTGTCGGTGTACGGCACCACTGAGCCGAGATACTGCCGCACGAGCTCCGGGTGTTCCCGCACCGCGTCCGAAAACGAGCAGAACACGATGCCGAGTTCGCCGAGCTGCTTGCGAAACGTCGTCGCGACCGACACGCTGTCGAAGACCGCGTCCACGGCCACGCCGGCCAGCATCTCGCGTTCCTGCAGCGGCACGCCGAGTTTCTCGTAGGTGCGAAGCAGTTCCGGATCGACTTCGTCCAGACTTTCAGGCCGCCCCGCCCGCGTGTGCGGCGCCGAGTAGTAGGCGATCGACTGCCAGTCGATCGGCGGATGCTCGACCGTGGCCCAATGCGGCTCGCTCATCGTGAGCCAGTGCCAGTACGCGGCAAGCCGCCATTCGAGCATGAATTCCGGCTCGTGCTTCCTCGCCGAAATCGCCCGGATCACGTCTTCGGACAAGCCGCGCGGCAAGGTGTCGGACTGCACGTCGGAGACGAACCCATGCTGGTATTTGCGCCGAACCCATTCTTCCATTCCGGTCGCGGTCGTATTCATCTGGACCTCCGCTTTCTGCGGCGGCGCCGAAACGTTCGGCACCGCCCGAGCGCGGAAACCGGTTGCGAAGCCGCATGGTCTTCTCGACCGGCGGCATCCCTATTATTACGGTCTCCTTTTCACTCTTGTATTCATTGTAGAGCCGCCCCCATAACCCTGGCGCACCCAGGGTCTCCGTGCGAGCGAGACCATCTCGTTCACGAGAAAGCCCTCCCTCCCCCTACCCCCTATGGGCGCACAACAGAGTGTGCGGGAAAAAATGGCTCCAAGGCCCGTAGCACCGTTGGCGTTGCAGCTCTGAAAAACCCACAGAGTGTGCGGGAAACCGATCATCGACCTGAGGCTGCCTCCATTTCAGAAACGCAAAGTGTGCGGGAAGCCCGTCCCACAGGAGTCACAAGAACAGCTTTAAATCGGGCCTCATCACATTTTTCCCGCGGTGCAGCACCGCATAAAAATGGCGTTCTTGTGCACTGTATAGACGCAGTTCGACTGGGAAACGGCAGCAACGCAGCACTTTCCTCACGCTTTGCCGCCGTACGGGTTCGTCCCGCACATCGCGACTACTGGCGAAGCACCCTTCGCGACGAAGAATGGCTGCTTATTGAATGGCCTGATGGCGATACGGAGCCGCTCAAATACTTTCCCACTACCGCTCCCGAGGAGGCGACACTTGAGCAGCTTGTGTTCGTGACCAAAATGCGCTGGCGCATCGAGCGCGACTATCAGGACCTGAAACAGGAGTTCGGGCTCGGTCATTATGAAGGGCGAGGCTGGCGCGGCTTTCACCATCACGCCACACTGAGTATCGCTGCGTATGGGTTTCTGATGGCTCAGCGACTCAGGATGCAATCAGATGGACGCGATAAAAAAAACTTCCTTGAACGCGCGCTGCCTGCCCTTCCCCCGGATTACATTCCCCGGGGCAGTCCAGCGCGCTCAACACCACGTTCCTGATTCCATTACTACGCTGCGCATCCTGCTTGGACAAAGGCTCATGCAACGGTGGCTCTCTTTCCCGTCCGGCAACAGTCTGAGCAACTAATTATGTGACACAGTAAGACTAAGAAGCTGTTGCGAAATTAACCGGATGCTGCCCTGAGTTTGTTCCAGCAATCAAGCAGCACGCGAGCGAGAGGAATGCCTCATGCACATGTGCGTAGCGTTCGTAGCGAATCTTGAGCCGTCTGAATGCATGAAACCAGGCAAAGGACCGTTCAATGAACCAGCGCGTTTTACCGAGGCCACCGCCATGAGGCGAACCGATTTTGGCGAGCAAGGGGGTGATGCCGCGTTCACGCAGACGCTTGACCTGAGGCGGCATCGGAGCATTGGCACTACCGAAATCGGGAGGGCCCGACAGACCTCGTGTTCGAGCCTCGCGACTCAATGTTCCGCACTTGCGTTGGCGCCGCCTGCAATGCCGGCCGTGCCGAAATCAACCAGTTGATTCAGCAGGGTCGTCGTCACACCTTCCTTCCCCGCTTCGCGCAAAACACGGGCGAGGGAAAAGATCACCGTGTCCGTATAGAGGGCGAATCGCCGGTTGACGGCCGCCGTCGGCACGCCCGGCAATGCCTTGTCGATCAGCTCGCATGCACGGCTGAGCCCGTCCCAGACAGACGGATCGGTGGCATCCGATCCTCTTAGCGCGGGACTCAATGTCGTTTGCGCCAGAACCTGGACATAGTAGACACCCCACGCCTCTTTCTGAACGATCTCGAATATTGGCCGCGTTGCAGCGAGCAAGATGGCGCGCACGTCGCCAAGCTGCCCCTTTTGCTCGATACGATCGAGATACTGGTGCCGAATGGCATTGATATGCCGAAGGCGCATATGGAGCAGTTGCGACACCAGGCCCGCGCGCGAGCCGAAATGATAGTGCAACGCCGACCGATTCCGCTGGCCGCCTTCATCGACAATTCGACTCAACGATACCGCTTCCACACCGTTCTCGGCGAAGAGACGCTCCGCGATCGCAAGCAGCAGGTTCACCGTCGAAGGCAGTGCGTCTGGGTCAAGGGCTGGGGCCGCGGCGCTCGAGCGGGGTCTCCCGACGCTCCGCTTGGTGCGGGGAACTGCGCTGGACGGCATGTCTCGACTCCATTGTCTGTTCGATGTAGCCCGTCATGCTACCTGATCGCCGGCACACAGCCGCATCGCCAGGGAATACGCCGATTGGGGCGATGCACCTCAGATTAATATAATACATTACATTAATTCAGAAGCGACACTTCGTGAACGCCCGAACGCCGGGCACGGAGACAGCAATCTCATGAGCCACCCCGTTACCCGCCGCGCTGTCCTGCAGGCTCTTCTGGTAGCCGGCATTAGCGGTGCCCTGCCCCTTTGCACCGTCCGCAGCGAGGCCAGCCAGCCCGACGCCGACACGTACCGTCTCGGGTCTCGCGCGTATGTGTATGGCTTTCCCATGATCTACCTGTCCCGGTTACGCTATGTGCGCATGACGACGGGAGATCCCGTGACGGGCGAGCACCATCGCTGGGGAGCCTGGGCACATCGGGACCGCACGATCACGCCTTCCATGGTCGGCGCACCGCAGACCGATACGCTTTATTCGGACGCATGGCTCGATCTCGCACGCGAACCATATCTGCTGGAGATCCCGCATACCGATGGCCGCTACTGGAGTATCCAGTGCTGCGATTTCCTCGGCGCGACGTTCGGCCTGCCGAATCGACGCACGGTTCAGGGGAAAGCCGTGATCGCACTCGTGGGACCGGACTGGTCGGGACCGTTGCCTGACGATGTCTCGTATATGTATCGGGCCGGGATGCGCGAAGCTTTCCTCGTCATGCGCCTGTTCTTCGCAGACGAGGCCGACCGGACGAAGGCGACCGCACTTCAGAAGGCACTCACGATGTACCCGCTTTCGGAACGCGCACGCAAGGCGGACTGGCAAGGCATCGTCGCGCTGCCGCCATGTCCGGCTCAGGCCGGAAGTGACAGGCTTGCGGATTTCAGGACACTGCAGACGATATGGCAGTCATGTCCGCCGCCCGCGTACGACCAGCCGCTAACCGAGAGCTTCCGTCCCATCGATTTGTACGAAGGGGCAGCACCCGGCTTCGACAACCTGTCGCCGGAAGCTCGCGATGCCCTTGCACAGGCGGAAGCGGACGCGCGCTCCACGCTGCACGCGGGTACGCACCATTTCCCCGGCAACAGGAGCGCCAACGGATGGGTGGCGTCGAAACGGGCTGCGGGTCTCTACGACGACGGCGACTACGTCTATCGCGCAGCTGTAACGATGCTCGGCACGGTCGCACTGCCGGTGACGGAGAACGTCTACTACGTTGCGCAAACCGACGGTGGTGGCGCGCCACTGAACGGCTCCCGGCGCTATGTCGTGCGGTTTGCGCCGGGCCAGCTTCCCGCCTGCCACGCGTTCTGGTCCATGCACGCCTACCGCTATGCGGGCTACACGGTCATGCCGAACACGCTCGACCGGTATTCGATCGGCGACCGGACCCCGGGAATCCAGTTCGACGCGGACGGCGGTTTGACGATACGCATTCAGAGCGCTGGGCCAGCGCCCGAAGAGACCGGCAACTGGCTGCCTGTTGCGGAGGATACGGACTTCTTCCTGATTATTCGTGGATACGAACCGGTCGACGTCGAAGCTTCGCTTGCGTGGCTGGGCCCCACGATCAGACAGCTGTCATAGCGCGCCGGTTCCGATCGTCACCGGCCGTTCCCGCTCAGACCCAATCCCAGACCGCTCCCGCGCAAGGTTGCGCCGGAGCCCGATCCTGAAGACCGGCAGGACCTGTCGGTCATTGCATTACCGAATCCGAAGCAGACAGGAAACGGTCCAATCATGGCCGAAATCACAACCACAGGAGGAGACGGAATGAAGTTGAAGTGGAGCGGTGCGGCAGTTGCCATTGCCTTCGCCAGTGCAGCGAATGCGCAGTCGTCGGTGACACTTTACGGTGCCATCGACAGCGGATTGATTTATCAGAGCACCTCGGCGCCGTATTTCAGTCCGCGTTTGCCAAATAGCGGTGCAGTCTTTGCCGCCAAGGACGCCGGCCTGTACGGCAGCTTCTGGGGGCTCAAGGGAAGCGAAGACATCGGTGGCGGATACAAGATCAATTTTCAGTTGCAGGGCACATTCATCAGTACTACTGGAAAATTGGGTTTGGGCGATACCCCTGGCGTTAGCACGATCTTCAATCAGCAGGCGACGATCGGTGTGTCGGGTCCGTTCGGCAGACTCGACGCCGGCCGGCAATACGTGCCGATGATCTATGCAATGGCCGAGACCGACGCTCGCGGAGCGCAGTATTTCGGCAGCATCCTGACCGCATGGCTCGGCATGGGCCAGGTGGCAGGCTGGCCCGGCACGAGTACCAACGGTCCGATCGGTGCGCTGTACGACAGCAACGCACTGGTCTACCAATCGCCCAGATTCCATGGTGCATCGTTCGCGCTCGAATACGCGCCGGGGGGCGTGGCGGGCCAGATACAGGGCGGAACGCGTGAATCGGCCGTGCTGAAATACTCGAACTACGGGCTGCACCTGGCCGCCGTGTATTACAACGGGCACGACACCAATCCGTACCCGCTGACTTATCCGACGACACCGGCCACGCCGCCTACCGGACTCGACAACAATCGTTTCTACTATCTTGGTGCACTCTACACCTTCCGGAATCTCTCCGTATCTGCGTCGTACTCGATCGGCAAGAACCCCGCCAACACGAGCCATGTCGACTATGAACTCATCGCTGGTGGGCTCGGCTATCAGTTTACCCCGGCCTTCCGGGTCACCTCCGGTTACTACTACCTGAAAGACCGGAACAACTCGGCGAATCATTCGGGCGAGTTTGCCATAGGCGCCGAATACAGCCTGTCGAAACAGACCCTGCTCTATGCACAGGTTGGATGTGTCGACAACAAGGGGACCATGACCTCTACGATCGCGTACGGCCAGCCGGTCGCACCAGGCATGTCCACCACGGCCGCGATGATCGGCATGCGCCATAACTTCTGATACCACAAGCTGGAGAACAGGTTGACGCGATGAAAACGATGAACTCATTCAAGACTGCAATCCGCGCATTGATCGTTGCAGTGTCTGCGGGCGTTGTTACGCAGGCGTGGTCCCAGACTGGCGATGCGGTCGAGCCATCGGCCGCCCCCATGGCCTCCGCGACCGGGCCTACGACGGCCAGGGCAGCTCGGCTCGCGAATCGCGCGCTCCGCAAGCAGGTTTATGCCGCTTTCGCGAAACACAGGGAGATCGACGCAGGCAGCCTCAGCGTCACTGCGACGAACGGTGCCGTGACGATCGACGGCACGGTGACGGAAGCCGCGCAGATTCGGGTGGTCGCCGAAATTGCAAGGAATGTGGCAGGCGTGAAGTCGGTAAAGACAAGGCTCTCCGTCCAGCGACCGCTTGGTCAGTAGCGCAAAAGCGTTCGGCGCAGCCACTCGGGGAATTCGCATGGGAAGCGGGTGGTTGCGCAAGACAGTTCGTGAATCAAATATCTTGACCTCGCGGGCATATCTGCCCAAAGATTGCGAGGTTGCTGGACCTTTTCCATTTAATCGACATTCGAGGAAATCTGTATGGAGCGATGGACAGATCTTGCAGCCGTGAAGGGAAGGTGGAATACGCCGTCATTCAGGTCGATACTGGCCGCGCGGGCGAAGGTTGTGGCGCAGTTCACGCTGGCTGCGGTTTTCACCGTGGTTCACTGTGCAGACGCACACGCCCTGACACCCAGTGAAGCGCGAAGCATCGCGAAGGAAGCCACTATTTATGGATTCCCTCTCGTCGACAGTTACCGTATTCAATACACATATTTTGTCGACAAGGGTAACCCGGAATACCGGGCTCCCTGGAACACGGTTGCGGGATCGGCCCGCGTCATGACGCCCGACGACAAAGCGGTCCAGACACCGAACGCCGACACGCCCTACTCGGTACTGGGCGCAGACCTGCGGACTGAACCGCTGGTTCTCACGGTGCCCGAAATCGACAAGGGGCGATACTATTCGCTCCAGTTCGTCGACATGTACACATTCGATTTCGCCTATGTGGGCAGCCGCGCGACGGGCAATGGTGCGGGACGCTACCTGCTCGCCGGGCCTGGCTGGAAAGGTACGAAGCCCACGGGCATCAAGTCAGTGATTCGCTCGGAAACCGATTTCGCGTTCGTGCTCTATCGCACGCAGTTGATCAATGCTGGCGACGTCGATAACGTCCGGAAGATCCAGACCGGGTATACCGTGCAGCCGCTCTCCGCCTATCTCGGCACCGCCGCTCCCCCCGCAGCACCGCCCGTCGATTTCATCAAGCCGCTCACGGTCGCGGAGGAACGTTCGTCCATCCGCTTTTTCAACGTCCTGAATTTCGTATTGCAGTTCTGTGCGCCCGATCCTTCGGAGGCCGCGTTGCGGGCGCAATTCGCGCAACTCGGCATCGGCACGGGCAAGCCGTTCGATGCAAGCGCGCTTGCCCCCGATATGCAGAAGGCATTGGCGGACGGCCTCGCGGATGGCTGGGCGGCATACAACGATTTCAAAGCCCGCATGATCGACACGGGCAAGAGTTCGAGTTCAGAAGATTTCGGCACGCGCGCCTATCTGAAGAACAACTACATGGCACGCATGGCTGGCGCGGCCCTGGGCATCTACGGCAACTCGAAGCAGGAGGCCCTGTATCCGCTCTATCTCACGGATCGCTCAGGTACCAAACTGGACGGAACGAAGCGCTATATTCTGCGCTTTCCCCCGGGTAAATTACCTCCTGTCAAAGCATTCTGGTCGTTGACGCTCTATGACCTCCCTTCAAGCCTGTTGTATGCAAATCCGCTGAACCGATACCTGATCAATTCGCCCATGCTTCCCGCGCTCAAGCGTGACGCGGACGGCGGAATCACGATTTATGTCCAGCACGAATCGCCCGGCGGCGAACGCGAGTCGAACTGGCTGCCGGCACCCGACGGCCCGTTCTTCCTGGCGTTGCGTCTTTACTGGCCGAAGGAAGCTGCACTTGACGGGCAATGGAAGGCACCCCCTGTTCAGGCAATAAAATAGAAACCGAAAATTGTCATTCGGGGGCAGTGACCGCTGCCAGGATATCTAACATTGATAATCCTGCAGCGCGCTGCCCATTTTCCGAAGCGCTGACCGGGAAGCCGATGTGGTGAGATGCCAGTTCCGAAGTCAGGGACCGATATCTGGAGAACACGGTGAAGAGAATTCGCGTAACCTGTCAGGCGCTCGCAACCTATAACCAGGCGTGGGCCGCCTGCCTGCATGCATGCATGCATGCATGCAAGGCCAAGGTTACTCGGTGCGCCAGGCACACCGCGATCCGCCGGGCCGCGTTGCCGCGCGCACAAGTTGCGCGGGGAAACGCACCAGTGAGACGTACATAAAAAAAGCAGTTGAGTGGCAGTAAAAACGGAGAGTTGAGTTGACAATAACAGTGCGACACGAGAAGTGGCACGGCGCGTCTACGTTCCGGCGCCTTGCCTGCCGCATGGCGCTCGTTGCCATCGGAGTCGGGAGCGCCCCGGCAAGTCACGCGACCGAAGGTGCCCTCGGTCGTCCCGTCGCTGGCACAAGCGTGCTCACGGGCGTCGGCGAAGTGCCACCGGCCGGCATTTACGTGGTGAATCTCGAAGAGATCTATCTGGATGGCTCGATTTCCGGATCGCGCGAAGTGCCGATCGGCGGCAAGGCGTCGACCGGCATCGACGCGCAGGTCTCGCTCACACTGGCCTCAATCATCCGTGGCTGGGGAAGCATTGGCGGCTGGAGCTTTGCCTCGGGCATCACCGTTCCATATATCTGGACTGAGGTCACGGGCACGACGGGCATCGGTCGCCTTTCGAGTTCGACGAGCGACCGCGCCTCCAATATCTATGACCTCTATTTCACGCCCGTCGAGGCCGGCTACAGTTTCTCGCAGAACTCCCACCTCGCGTTGAGCTTCAATTTCTGGGCACCAACGGGCCAGTACAACGCCAATGACCTGGCCAACGCCAGCCTCAATACGTGGACCTTTGTGCCGCAGGTGGCCTACACGCAACTCGTGCCCAGCTACGGACTCGAGTTCGATGTCGTTGCAGCGCTGCAGTTCTACACGCGCAACAACGCCACCAACTATCAGAACGGCCCGCTCTTCACGCTCGACGCGATGGGTCTCAAGCGCTTTGCAAACGGCGTGGGTATCGGCGTCGTAATGGGCACGGTCCAGCAGCTCGCCAACGACACCGGACCGCTCGCCGACCGGCTCAACGGTTTTCGCGGCCACGACTTCACGCTCGGCCCGATCATCACGTATGACACGAAGATCGGCGGCAAGGCACCGTTTTCCGCAAGCTTGCGATGGGTGCCGACAATTGCGAGCACCAATCGTCTCAAGGGCACGACGAGCGTGATGGCCACTGCCACACTGGCGTTCTGATGTCACCTGGATATGCGCGTTCCTCAACGCGGCCCAAACCTCATGCGGGCCGTTTTTCCGGTCTCGTCCATCCTCCAGCTCTTCCCTACCGGGCGTTTGCACTTGCGAAACGCCTTTTCGAACTCCGGCACGAGCTTGATTACCCAGCGGTGCACGCTCGAGTGATCGACCTCGACTGCCCTCTCGGCCGTCATTTCTTCATCATCCATGGAATAACGCGATTTTATCCCGGCACGTTAGCGCAACAGAACCGACCGAGGTGCTCGCGGGCATGCCGCTGCCCGCGACCCGCGTCGCCCCTTGATTGCCTGCCGGGGCGAGGCGGTCCAAACACATGCGCCCGCGTTTCTTAGTGCGGAGGGGCGTTGACCACCACGTATTGCACGGTGGTGCCCGAGTATTGCGGCTGATACCACGTCGAGCCGCATTGCTGGTACGTCACGCCATTGACGATCATGGACGAGCAGCTAGGAGGCAGGCTGTGAACGATGGAGCCCACCACGGCAGCCGTCCCGACCACTGCCGTGGTCACGGCCGCCGCTGTTGCCACCGGGTGATCGTTGTACCAGCCACCATGGTAATTGTCGTTATAGTTATTAACGACATTGGCCCGGTTATTGCTAATATTCGTCGCGGCATTCGTGCGGTTGTTGCTGATGTTCGTCGCGGCGTTGGCCCGGTTCGTACTGGCTTGCTGCACGGTGTTCTGGCGCCCGCTCGCGCGCTCGGTGCGGTTGGCTTGCCGGGTCTCGACGTTGGCCGGATTCGCGCCCCCGACGTTACCGCCGCTCACCGACGTCCGCGCCCCGCCTCGAGTCTGAAATGCGCCGGCGGTCGTTGCAACTCCCGCCGCTAACAGCGCGGCGGCCGCTGTCATCAAGATTTTTTTCGAGTGCATGGTGATCCCTATATATGGAAATATTATTGGGCGTCGCTGGATTGCACAAACTTGATCTGATGTGCATTTTCAGGAGGCGTGAATTTGAATGTCGTCGGAGTGATCTCGGGCTTGAGGTTCCAGTGATACACCGCCGTGTATTGGGGCTTTTGCTTGTCCTCCGACGTCACGATATTCAGCTTGCATGGCAGCGGCTGGTCGCCTTTCTGAATCCAGATTTGCCAATCGAACTGCTTTTCATGATAGGCGTAGTGCGAACATGTATTTCCGCCTACAACTTCATCACCTACATATACTGCAGAAATCACACCGGTAAAGGCAGCCGGATTCGCCCCCAGCGAGAAGATATCGGCCAGCGGCAGCTCCAGCCCATATTTAGACTCGATATCGACTATCAGCTCTTTGATCGTCGATGGCGCGGGGACCGTCGCGTAATAGTTGCCGGGCTCCGTAAAGAGCGTGAAGCTCTTGCCATCATAAATTGCGTGCCGGCTGGTGCCTGGCGCGCCGCCGACAATATCCGCCTTGAGGGAGTCCGGGCGGCTCACAGTCATCTTCGTGCTGTGCGACAACTGAATCAGTTGCGTCGTTGAACCATCGACCATGATTTGATCCGTCGTCGAATCGACATCGAGACCAAATTGTTTGACGGTTTGTAAGTAACTGTTCATCTTGACCAGGGCATCTATTGCCTCTGGATCCGGCTTATGCGCAGCAGATGGGGTTGCCTTTGATGCCGCCACCGCGGCACCTCCTGAAGCACATAAGGCGCCAGCAATCACAGCGACAAGTGCCAATTTGGTAAGCTTTTGCGTCACTCTTCTTCTCCTCTAATTGGCCTCATAGGCCAATTTCTCAACGTTGAGCCTCAACCCCTGAATGGACGTCTGTGCCGCCGTCTGTGTTGCGAGACAGGCGTATAACTATACTTCTGTTTCCTGAATTTCATCATCAAGGCTGAGCAGGAAGGCAAGCTTGGCGGAGCGGGCACGAAGCCGATGAGCGCGGAGCAGATGGAGTTGTCGAGACTTCGCGCCGAATTGGCGCGGCTGAAGATGCAGCGTGACATTC